>DATLYH010000068.1:0-12342 GCA_035575035.1 Gemmataceae bacterium | reverse complement strand
TAGGGTCTTCGGGATGGCCACGGTGAACGCGGTCAAGTCACTGCTGTGGCAGCCGAGAGGGCTCGACTTGCCCTCGGTCGGCGAGCGTCAGCGGCGCGAGAGTATATATAAGGTCTCTTAATGGGATAGCTTGCGCGGGTTTTGCGCTTGACCGTCCGCCACAACCGGCGGTAATGTTGGGGGTTGTGACCCTTCGGCCGGTCCGAACGATTCACTCGGATAGTTTGCACCAACGCAAGGTAATAACAGGTTCGGCCACGGGAACACTCACAGTTACCTGATGCGGCGGTGGCTTCTGGGCGAGGTTGAGCGCATGAGTAGTGTCCGCGACGACCCCGGTGCGTTGCAGATCTTGGCCTTCGCGCGGCGGGTCGCCGACGAACTTCGGGCCGAGGGCTGGGGCGACCTGCGGGGGGTCGGCTGGATCGGCCCGACCGGCCATCAGGGGGGAGTGCGCGGTGGAGGTCAGCGGGCGAGTGGTCGCGCTGGAAGTCGGCGAGGCTGACATCCCGGCCTACCCGGTGGATGCCGAGGTACGGCGGCGCGTTGAGGAGCGGGTCCGGTCGCAGATGCGCGGGCTCGTGGAGCCGCCTACCGAACCCGGCGCTGCCGCAGACCGCGGCGGCAATACTGCTTCCTGACAGGTCACCGGCTCAGCGCACGGCCGCCGCTGCTGGGCCAGGGTGTTTGACCCAGCGCCGCCCGCGCCCGTGCAAGCGCCGGGGCCGGCAGAAACTGCTTGACAGGTGGTCCCGGGCAACGCAGCCTGACGGCGTGGAGGTTGCGCCGCCCGGGACCGCCTGCGTTGACGAGGTTGACTCCCAGGCGAAAGTCCGTTCACGAGGTTGGCGGCGGCGGGTCGAACCAGGCGTTGCAGCAATCGCTCAGTTCGCACCTGGGGAAGTCCAACAACTCTGGGTTCCGGGGATGATCTGGATCGATTGCTGAACTCCCATCGTTCGACGGCAGAGACTCGGACCCCTGAGCGGGCCCAACCCGCTCAGGGGTCGGCGGGCGACTGCGTTACTTCTGCTCGTTGAGGGGGCAGCACAACGGGCAGGGCAGTTCTTCGCCGGTGATGGGACAGGTGTAGGACTGCTCTTGCGTCTGCGGTTTGCTCTCATTGAGTAGGCAGCACAACGGGCAGGGCAGCACTTCCCCGGTGATCGGGCAGACGTAGGACCGGGCCTGTGCGTTGGCGTACACCAAGCCACCGGCCACCGCCAATGGCAGGGTCAGTACGGTGGCCCACAGCAACTTGCGTCGAGTCATGGTACACCCCTTCCAATTCGGTTCGCGGCGTGGCAGGGATTGCCCCGGCTCACTTCACGAACTTGTAGATCGCTTCCATCAGCTCGTCGTACACGGCGGTATCGCCCGACCGGATGGCGTCGGTGGCGCACCGCTCCAGGTAGTTCCGCAGCACCGTCTTGGTCACGCTGCGGAGCGCCGCTTGCACGCTCGCCAGTTGTTGCAGCACCGCCATGCAGGGGCGCTGCTCCTCGACCATGCGCGCGACCCCGCGCACTTGGCCTTCGATGCGGCTCAGGCGGTCTTGCAGTTCGCGCTGGCGTTCTTCTTCATAGATCGGCAGGCGGGTCTTGTTCGGCATTGCCGGCTCCTTACTGGTACTCCCTACCCCTATAATAAGCGGGCCGGTCATTCGGTCAAGAGGGAACCGTCGAACCCGGCGCTACAGCAGACCGGGGCCGCATTACGGCTTTCCGAGTTGTGGAGTCAAGCAGGCGGCCCCGGCAGGTGAGCTTTTTCGTTAGCCGCCAGAGAGGATCGCCCAGACCATGTTGAGTGAAGCAGTTCAACGATTCCTGGAACAAGGCCAGCGTTCCGGCCTGTTTGCCTCGGCCGAAGCGCAGCAGGCGATTGCGCAACTAACGGCCGAGCAACCTCTCACCGCCGAGGAGCTTTCGGCCCGGCTCGTGGAAAAGAAGGTCCTCACCGCGTATCAGGCCGAGCAACTCCTGGCCGGCAAAGGCGAGGAATGCCTGATCGCCCAGCGCTATCGCCTTCTGGAGAAACTCGGTGCGGGCGGCATGGGCACCGTGTACAAGGCCCAGGACATCAAGCTCGACCGGCTGGTGGCCCTCAAGGTGTTGTCCTCTCACCTCGTCCAGGACCCTGGAGCCGTCGCCCGCTTTCAGCGCGAGGCCAGGGCCCTGGCCAAGGTGTCCCACCCCGCCATTGTGCAAGCCCATGACGTGGGCGAAGACCGTGGTCGGCACTTTCTCGTGATGGAATACGTGACAGGGACGAGCCTGGATCGGCTGGTGAAGGAACAAAGTCGCCTGGCACCGACGCTGGCGGCCGACTATATCCACCAGGCCGCTATGGGCCTGCAGCATGCTCACAACAGGGGGCTGATCCATCGCGATCTCAAGCCGTCGAACTTGCTCGTCACCCCGGCCCGGCGGATCAAGATTCTCGATCTGGGCCTGGCCCGATTTATTCACGATCAACTGGGCGATCCCCAGTTGACGCGCGAGGGGACCGGCCTGGGGACGCCGGACTACATGGCCCCCGAGCAGTTCGGCGATGCCCGCCTTGTCGATCATCGGGCGGACATCTATGCCCTGGGCTGCACCCTCTATCATCTGCTCACGGGCCGGGTGCCCTTCCCCGGCTCGTCACTGTCGGAAAAGGCCCAGGCCCACGAGACCCAGGAGCCGGAGCCGCTGGAGACGCTGTGCCCCGACATCCCTGTCGGGCTGATCCTCGTGGTGCAGCGGATGATGGCGAAGCGGCCGGCGGACCGCTTCCGGTCCGCGGGCGAGCTGGCGGAAGCCTTGGCGCCGTACGTCAGCGGTTCGTCTACTTCACTTCCAGAGATCAAGAAGACGACCAGCTGGCACGGCAGCCAGTTATCGTTTACCGTGCCACGGCACCGGCGCCGCCGAACGCTTACCGCGGCGGTTGCTGGGAGCGCGGCCCTGGCCCTGATCGTGGTCTTGAGCTTGTTCGTGCCAGGGTTGCTGCGAAAGCAGGAAACACCCTCGCCAGACAACCAAGCAAGCCGCGACCTCACGCCCAAGGAACCGGGGGAGAAAGCACCGCCGCAAGTGCCGGCCGATCCCAACGTGCTGACCGTGTCCAAGGATCCGAAAGACGGCGGGCAGTTCCGGAGCATCGGCGAGGCGCTGGATAAAGTGCAGCCGGGGCAGATAGTCCGGGTGCTCGATCGCGCCGAGTGATATTGCTAGTTTGCTTGGCGCGAAGGCCCTGCCGTGAGCCGCGGCTGAGCTTTCGCGTTCGGCTCTCTTCTTCTAGCGAGGGATCCATGGCCCTCAAAGCGCATGTTGGCTTCCCGATTTCCGGCAAATGTCACATTGCCCGCAGCATTACTGACCATTTCTGCGGGCTGGAGTATCAACTGGCCCAACGGAAGAGGTGATTGGGCTGTTATCAGGTCCTTGCCAATGATCCCGATTGGTTTGCCCTGTTGGTGCGGTAGAGGGCTTCAGAGGATACGCCATCCGTTGGCTGCCGAGGCCCTTCGGAGGGCATTGAAGGACGAGGGCGCTCGGGTCAGAGCAGAGGCATTAGCAGTCTTCCAGTGACCGGAGTAGTGCTGCCGAACCCGGCGCTGCCGCAGACGGGGGCCGCCACATGGTTCCTGGGATTGCATCGCCCACTCAGCGGCTCCGGCAGGTGAGTTGGGGCGTTCGCCGGCATTCAAGGCCCCGAATGCCGGCGAATCCCTCGCCTCGTAACAACAGGCTCATTTCGCGCCGGGCTTGACGGCCAGCACCCAGCTCAGGCTCTTGCCCACCTCAACGGCGTGCAGACGGTTGAGCCGACCGGTGTCGAGATCGACCCGGTAAACGGCCAGCCTGCCGGACCCCTCGCCAGCCCCCAACACGAACCGGCCGTCCGGCTCGATGTCGAATGAGCGCGGCGTCTTCTCCGTCGGCGTCTGCCCCAACGCGGAGAGCGTGCCGCTAGCGTCGATGGCGAAGCCGGCCAGGCTGTCGTGGCCACGGTTCGAGACCCATACGAACTTGCCGCTCGGGTGGACCTTCACCTCGGCCGTGGTGTTGCGGTCCTTGAAGTCAGTCGGCAGGGTCGAGAGCGTCTGCACCGGCTTCAGCCCGGCGTCCGGGTCGAAGCGGTAGGCGGTGATACTGCTCCCTTGCTCGTCGGAGGTGAAGGCGAGGTTCAAGGTGGGATGCCAGGCCAGGTGCCGCGGGCCTGCCTTCTCTGTGCCGCCAGGGGCCTTGCCCGCCTCGGTCAGCTTGCCGCTGGCCGCGGCGAACCGGAACTGGAAGACGGCATTGGGGGCGACGTGCGGCACGAACACCCAGCGGTTCTCCCGGTCGGTGACGGCAGCATGGGCCGTCTTGGTCGTCTCGACCGTCTGCACGGCCGGCGTTCCGAGGGTGCCGTCCTCGTTGATTCGATGGACCATCACCTTGCCGGCCGCATACGAGGCCGACAGCAGCCAACGGCCGGTGCGGTCGGTCCCCACGAAGGCAGCGTTCTCTCCCTTGGGCAAGGCAGCAGTGCTCAGCAGTTTCAGCTTGCCGGTGGACGGATCGATCTGGAAGCTGGCCAGCGAGTCGGTGGTGCGAAGCGAGGCGAACAAGAACTTCTTCTGGGGATCGACGGCCAGCGAGCCAGGCGCCCCCTCGACCGCCACCGCCTCCACGGATGTCAGTTTCCCGTCCGCCGGATCAAGCCGATAGACCTGGATCTTCCGCTCGGGGGCCATCGAGACATAGACGAACGTGTCGGCTTGCAGGGTCATCACCGAACCCAGGAACAAGGCCATCGTCAGGAATGGTCGCATGGCGGCATCCTTTCGTTGAAAGAAGGTTCCAGCGGGCGGTTCAAGAGGTATCGAGGATCTCCTGCCAGCGGGCGGCTTTCGCTGCCCGGCAGATCATTCACTCCAGCCGCTCGACGAGTCGCCGGGCCACCGTGGCCAGGTCGGCAGCCAGCAACCCCTCGGCCGGTCGCGCCGCGTAACGGACGGCGCCATTCATGTTGGCGTGAACGGCCTCCGAACGCAGCAGCAGGATGAGCGCGTGCACCGGCACATGGTAGTGGGCGAACAACAGGGCATTGTACACCATCAGGTCGGCATGCTTCCAGACTGCGGCACTCACCTGGAAGTCGAAAGGGATGATCTCCACGAGGAGCGCGTAAGGAAAACGACAAGCCCCGGGCGAGGCCGCTGGGTGCTCGCCCGGGGCTTGTCGTGACCGCTCCTCAGCCGGCAGCGGATCAGAACAGCCCGCGCGTCAGGAAGTAGGCCACGACGCAGGCCAGGACCGTTAGGATGATGATTCCGACCGGTCCCAAGCGCTCATCCCAGGAGCGCGCTGGCTGATTCTCGTCCGTCTCAACCACCGGGGCACGGGCCGCCGGCCGTACCGGGTCGGCAGCCGCGGGCGCGGCGGCCACGGGAGCGGCAGGAATGGCAGGCTGCAACGAGGGGCGCGGGGGAAGGCCGGCCCCGTTGGCCGCAACACGCGGCGCCGGCGGCGGAACCGGACGGGCGGCCGGACGCGGCATGTCGGCCCCTGACGACGGCTCGGGCGAAAGGGACCTCTCCGGACGAACCTCGCGGGCCGGAGCCGGACGGGCCGCCGGACGCGGGGCCGCTGCAGGAGCCGCCGGACGCCCCTTGGCCAGCGGCCGCAGCGCCTCGATCACCGCCGCCGTCGAAGGGTAGCGCTCGGCCGGCTGCTTCTGCATCAGCCGGTTGACCACCGCCACCAGCGCGTCGGGCACATCGGGGTTGAACTCCTTGATTGCCGGCGGCTGCTTGGTCTGGTGAGCCATCATCTTCTCCACCGCCGTGCCTTCCGGGAATGGATAGCGCCCCGTCAGGCAGAAGTAGAGCACGCAGCCCAGGCTGTACTGGTCGCCGATCGCGTTCAGCTGGGTGGGGTCCATGATGCTTTCGGGGCTGGCGCAGTCCAGGCCGCTGGCCACCGAGTTGGCCGTGGACATGGTATCGACCAGCGACTCGCCTTCGGTCTCGGCCAGCAGGCAGCCAATGCCGAAGTCGAGGATGCGCACCTGCCCATCCGGGCCGACCATCAGGTTGGATGGCTTGAGTTGGCCGTGAAACAAGCCCTGCTGGTGGCAAACGTCCAACCCCTCGGCGGTCTGGAGGGCAAACTGGGCAGCCAGGCCCGGATCGAGCTTCCCTTCCCGCTTGACGAGAACCTCCAGCGTCTCCCCTTCAACCATCGGCCAGACCAGGTAGTGCATGCCGCCGGCGGTGCCGACGTCCACAAACGGGACCACGGCCGGGTGCTGGACCTGCTCGAAAGCGCGCACCTTGCGACGGGCAATGCGCACGTTCCACATGCTGCGGCGCGGCAGGACCTTGACTGCGTACCAGCGGTTGTCGTTCTTCGACCGCGCCTTGTAGACCGTGCCCATGCTGCCGGTGCCCAGGGCGTCCATCAGGGTGTACGGCCCCAGGACGAAGCCCTGCGTCTTGCCTTGCAGCAACCGCTCGGCCTGGAACGGAGTGAGAATTCCCTTGCTGACCAGGTACTCCGCCAGGGCAGGAGGTTCCACCCCCGGATGACTACTGAGGAATTCGCCGATCACTTGGTCGAGCTGGCCGCGGTCGATCAGGTTGCTGCGGCGCAGGTCCCAGACAAACCATTCACAGGCGCCGAGGTCGGTGGAGAGCATGGTTCCGTCATCCTTTGCGTGAGAGCATTCCGGCACACCGATTGGCCCGGGCCGGACATCCAGCCACAGCGACGAGGAGTCGTGTTGCAGAACAAACAGCCGCGCGCAGCGGCGGGACAGGGAACTGCAACCCCCAGGGATGATCTCCTGCCCAAAGATGGAACAAAAATCAGGGACAGTCAAATCGGTCCGACCGTTCCCGCCGCGCGGCCGATTTGCTATCCTGACGGGAGGCTTCAGCTGGTGGGTCCTTCGCCGGCGCTTTCATATAGGACGACACGCATGCCTTCCCTCGACCCCTATGCTTCCTGCCCGTGCGGTAGCGGCAAAAAATTCAAGTGGTGCTGCCAGCCGATCCATGTCCAGATCGACCATGCCTTCCGCCAGGACGCCGAGGGGCAGCACGAGGCGGCCTTGCGGATCATGGACCAGGTCATCGCCGAGCACCCGACCAACCCGGAAGTCTGGGGCCGCAAGGCCCAGCTCCTCTACCAGAACAACCGCCCTGAGGAGGCCGAGAATGCCCTGCAAAAGGCATTCGAGATCAGTCCCAACTATCCCTTCGGTCACCTGCTGCGCGGCATGTTCCGCTACGAGGAGGGAGAGACGGCCGGCGCCCTGCTGCTGTTCCGCAAGGCGGCCGAGCTATACGATCCCGAGGCCCGCGACATCCTAGCCCAGCTCTATGCCATGATCGCCGAGGCGGAGCTGAGATTGAATCGTCCCGTGGCCTGCCATGCAGCCCTGCGCATCTCGCTGCACTGCCAGCCGAATCAGCCAGAGTTGCGGCAGCACCTGGACAATATCTTCGGCCCCAACTCGCGCCTGCCCGCCTCGGCCCGGCAGGAATACCGCTTCCAGAGTCCCGCCCCGGGCGTCTCCGGCGCACGCCGCCAAGCCTGGGACCAGGCCCTGACCACCGCCGCCGGCCCGCGCCTCAGCGATGCCGCCCGTGCCTTTGAGCAGCTGACCCGGAACGACCCAGACGACGCCGCTGCCTGGTACAACCTGGGCCTGGCGCGGGCCTGGCTGGGCGACAACCCTGGGGCCGTGCAGGCTCTGGACCGCTACGTCGAGTTGGAGCCCGACGAGATCCGGGCCGGCGCCGCCTGGGCGTTGGCGGAGGTGCTGCGCTGCGGCCAGGGCATGGAGGAGCAGGCCGACTACCTGGAGCACTCGGCCCTCTACCAACTCCGCGACCCCCAGGGCCTGTTCACCGTGCTCCAGGAATGGGAGCGTGACGGCAAAGTGGCCGGTGTGCAGGTCAATCAGGAGCAGAACATCGTCAGCGCTGTGGTGCTCGACACCGGGCCAGTGCTCACGGCGACGTTCGGTCCCGGCCAGATGGTCCGACTGGGCGCTTATCTGGTCCTGATACCCGGTTTGCTCCGGTTATGGCACCCCAACAAGGAGACGCTGGACCGGGTGCGGCGGGAGTTGGAGCAGCGCGTCGGACCAGCCCTGTCGGAGCCGCAGTTGCGGGCCGATCATGCCGCTTTCGGCGACGTGATCATCGAGGCGATGGCCTTCCCGCGAGGGCCGATGAGCCAAGAGGAGATACAGCGGCGGATCGTCGAGCATGCCCAGTGCTATTTCGAGGAAACGTGGAGCCATCGGCCGCTACGGTCGCTGAATCTGATCCCCCCGATCGACGCGGCCGGCCACCCCACGCTCCGCAAGAAGTTGCGAGGGGTGATCCAGTTCTTGCAAGAGTGTGCCGCGCCCGGGCCGGTGGCCGGCTATGACTTCGACCGGCTGCGGCACAAACTGGGCCTGCTCGAACAGCCCCCTGCCGCCGCCCCTGCCCCCGGCGCCGCAACTCCCGCGCCGGACTTCGGCGCCATGAGCGCTGCCGACCTGGCCGGTCTGAAGCCCGAGACCCTTTCCGACGAGCAACTCGGCCAGGCCTGGCAAGCAGCCCAGAAACTGGACGCGCAGGAGCTGGCGCGGAAGTTCGCCCAGGCGCTGGTGGCCCGGCCGGTCCGCCCCGAACAGCCTGATCGCTTCCCGTGGTACTCCTTCCTGGTGCAGCGGGCCCTGGCGGAAGGCGATACCGACAAGGCGCTTGACTATCTCAATGAGGGAGAGCGGGTCGATTGCGAGGCGAACGAGGGCCGGCGCCGCAATGACTACGAGCAGCGCCGCGCCCAGGTCCACGCCAAGCGCGGCGAGGCTGACCTGGCCTACGACACGTTCCAGCGGCTGATCGAACGGGCGCCCTCGGAATTGAAGTACCGCGGCAGCGCCGTCGAGGCGATGCTCGGGCTGCACCAGAGTGAGCGGGCCCTGCGCCTGGCCGAGGAGGGTCTGGCCAAGGCCCGGCAGCAGAACGACCGCGACTCGGAACAGTATTTCCTGGAACTGGTGGAGGCCGCCAAGAAACAACGCGGGTAGGGGAAGACAGCCCGGCAAGGACGAGTGCCGAAGCCCGCATGACGAGGACGGGATCGATGGGCAAAGGAAGAACGTCCGGCAGACCGAAGAGCGCCGCCCGCACCCCCGAGATTGGGGCGCGTCCCTCGGTTTCCTCTCGGCCGTTGCCGTCCCGCCGGACGCTGTTTGTGCTGCTGGGTGGGGCCGTCCTCGGCGGGGTGGCCCTGTTCTTTCTTTTCCGGGCAAACCAGCCCGTTTCTTTCGCGGCAGAAGAGGCCCTCTGCCGCCGGTTCATGGAGCTGAAAAACGCCCGCGACCCGCGCGCCGCCGACCTGCTGGCCCCGAAGCCGGACATCCCCAACGTGGTCGCTTCCGACGAGGAGGCCGAGCGGCTCGACGGGGCGCTTGTCCTGCACCGGGACCTGCGGATCATCGACGTCTGGCCTGAGAAGCCCGATCCGCGTCATCCGGCCCCGCGCTTTGTCCTGGTGACACAGGGCTCGTATGATCGGCACTTTCAGGTCGCCACGCCGGAAGGGGTCAAGTCCCGCTCGCGCTCGCTGTACAACCCGGACGTGGTCGTCGAGGTCCGCGACGGCAAGATCATCGGGCTTCAGGCCCGCTTCCATGAGGAGCCCGCAAAACCGCTGACGCCCAGGGAGCGGGAACGGCTTCGGCGCCTGTTGACCGGTCAGTGATCGATCGGGACTCGGTTGGTTGCACCTCGCCTCTCATCCCAGACCGCCTCATGGATCGGAATTATCAGCGGCGGGTAGGTTGGCCTGTTCTGTCGAGCGCCCGGTATACGACGGCGGTACTGCCAGGGCCACCGCTGCGAGGATCAGCATCATCGCTAGCCCCGTGCGCCAGGTGGGCGCCTCCTTCAGGTAGAAGAAGCAGAAAATAATAAAGACCGAGATCGAGATTGCCTCTTGAATGATCTTGAGTTGCGCGGCGGTGAACTGGCCATAGCCCAGCCGATTGGCTGGCACCTGCAGCGCGTACTCGGGCAGGGCAATCAGCCAACTCACCAGGATGGTCACCAGCAGCGGCGCTGTCTTGAAGCGCAGGTGGCCGTACCACGCCAGCGTCATGAAGCTGTTCGACAGGATCAAAAGCAAGATGGTTCGCATCCTAGGTTCCTTGGAGGGGAGTTCCTTGTAGGAGGGGAGAGGGAGCAGGGGGCAAAGATCAAGTGTTTGAGGGGAACCTTGGTCAAACACCGGGTACGCAGTACCGAGTACCTCGTACAATGTGCCGCACGAAGTACTCAGGGGTGGCCAGGGCGGAGCACCGCGACGCTCCGGCGCAGCAGCCCGGGGCGTCGCTACGCTCCGCCCCGGCCACCTAACAATACTGCATACTCATCCAGTGTACCACGTTCTGCCCGGCAGGAGGTCCTCCTCCCTTGATCACTGCTCCCCTTCCCCATTCCTACGGCTTCGGCGCCGGGTTGATAACGATCTTGGCCGTCTGCCGCAGCCGGGCGCAGAGCGATTCGCGCAGCCGGTCGCAGTAGACTTCCTTGACGTCGTCCTTGACCTCCTCGAACTTGACCTCCCGCCCCGGCCGCCGCTCTAGCACCAGGATCAAATGGTAGCCGAACTGCGTCTTGACCACATCGCTCATCTGATACGGTTTGAGGTCGAAGGCGGCCTTGGCAAACGGCTCAACCATGCTGCCGGCCCGCGGGAACCAACCGACATCGCCTCCCTTCTCCTTCGACGGGCAGCTTGACTTCTCGCGGGCCGCGGCGGCGAAGGCATCGTCAATCAGCTTGGCCCGGGCCTGCTCGCGGGCCAGATTGTCCTGCCCCGGCGGCAGCTTGGCCAGGCCATCGGCCACCTGCTTGTCGATCTGGTTCTTTAGGAGCAAGAGCTGGGCCTTGGCCTGCTCGCCGGCCTGGGGGTCGTTCGACGCCGGCGTCACCAGAATATGGCGGGCGTGGACCATAGCGCCGTTGAACATGTCGCGGTTGGCCTCGAACAGCTCGCGCAGGGCCTTCTCGGCGGCCTGGCTTTCGGCATACTTGTTCCAGCGCAGGTCCGCCGCGATGTGGCCGCGCAGCTCCTCCTCAGTCAGCATCAGCTCTTTAAGGATGTTCTCAAACGTCTGGCCGTGGCGCTTGATATCGGCCCGCATCTGTTCGACCTGGGCGTCCACCTCCTTCTTGTCCACCTCGATCTTAAGCTGCAACAGGTACTGCTCGATGAGCAGGTTGTCGATGAGGTAGTCAAGGATCTCGGGGCGGGCGATGTCGTGCTTGTCGGGCGGCACCCGCTTGAGGCCGCGTTGCACCGCCACTTCCAGGATCGGCTGGCCGTTGACGGTGGCCGCGACGCCGGTGGGCGGCTTGGGCAGGGTGGCGGAGGCGGTTGTGGCCGGGGTGGGCGGAGTCGCCACCCGCTCCTGGGCAAAGGCTGCCCCGCCGAGCAGGGCAACCGTCAGGGCCGCCAGCCAGGTGCGATCGGTAAGCATCGGATCCACTCCTTGTCCGGGAAAGATGGGCCAGGAACAGGAACTGGGCAAGGGACGGCACGCTGGTCCGTCGGCCGTTCCCTACCAGGTCGGCGGATTGTAGCGACCCGACCGGCGCGCGCCGAGACGAATCGGCGGGCCACCCGGCGCTTTCCCTCGCGCAGCGCTTCGCCGCTAAACCGGAGCGACGGGTACTACGAGCCCGGAGCGTCCGCGACGGGGAACACCACCACTCGTCGCGGACACTCCGGGCGCCGAAAGAAGTCATCCACAACCGCGCCCTGCTACCTAGCACCAACCTGTAGGGCCATCGCTGAAACCGGTGCCGCACCGGCAACGACGACTCGTCCCGGAACGACACTTTTTCATTACTGGGGACCTGGGAGAGTCGTTGGGCCGATACGGGAGGCGCGGGTTTCCTGTTCCACCCGCTCCGGCGACCAGGCCCCCTCGTGCATCGAGAAAAGGCAGCGGCTCGTCCAGACCTCCCCTTCCAGGTCCGGCGGCATCCCCGGCCAACGGGCCACCAGCGAGCTGGCCGCCGCCCCCTTGCGGCCATGCAGCCAGGCGGGGGCCTGCTCGGTGCGGAACCACTCCGCCACCCGGGCCACGTCCTGAGCGCTCTCCAGCCGGCCGATGACCTTGGTGCTGCAGTTGCTGAACACGTTGTAGTCCACCGAACGCGGACTCTGGGTGCAGATCAGACAGGCGACGCCGTACTTGCGGCCCTGGGCGAAGAGGCGCAGCAGCGGCTCCTTGGCAGGCGGCTTGCGGCCGCCGGCGGGGAGGTAGTCACGGGCCTCGTCGAGATAGAACAGCAGC
>DATLYH010000067.1:0-36099 GCA_035575035.1 Gemmataceae bacterium | reverse complement strand
CGTAGATGTTGACCGGGATCTCCGGGTCGTAACAGGTCTCCAGGACCGCGATGACGTTCTGGCGGATGGTTTCGATGCCGTCGGCGTCGAGGAGCTGTTCGGGGGGCGGTGGGTTCTCCGAGCCGGCCGGCGCCGGCGGCGGCACCGGGTGGTTGTCGGTCGTCTCGAGTGGGATGCGCTGGGGCAGGTTGCCTTCCATCGGTTTACCTCACTGGATGCGGCCATCCTTCCCGACGGCCGCGGGCTCGATCAGGGCAGAGGCGAAGTGCCGCACGCGCTGGACCATCGCGGCCAGGCCGTTGCGGCGGCCCAGGGTCAGGTGCTGGTCCAATCCCAGGCGCCGGAAGAACCCCTCCACGTCGAACTCCAGCACCTGCGCCGCCCGCTGCCCAGAGAAAAGGCGCTGGAGCACAGCGATCAGCCCGCGGACCAGGTCGGCGTCGCTGTCGGCCAGGAACTCCAGGACATCCGCCGTGCCCGGCCGTTTCCGCGCGGCCATGAACACCGTGCTCTGACAGCCGCGGACCCGGTTGGCCTCGGTCTTGAGTTCGGCCGGCATCGGCTTGAGCTTACTGCCCAACTCGATGAGGTACTGGTAGCGCTCGCCCCAGCTGTCCATGAACTCGAACGCACTGGCCAGCTCCTCGGCTGCCTCCTCCGGGCTCGGGGCGACTGCCTCGGGGTAGGCGACTTCCGGCGGCGCGGCGGCAACCCGGGCGGGCCGGGACCGGGCAGCAGCGGCCACGATCCGTTGCAGGGCATCCGCCAGCCGGTCCACATCCTCGGTCGTGTTGTACATGGCGAACGAGGCCCGCGCCGTGCTCGGTACGCCGAAGCGGTCCATCACCGGCTGGCAGCAATGGTGCCCGGTGCGAACAGCGATCCCCTCCAGATCGAGCTGGGTGCCAACGTCCAGCGTGGACAGGGGCGGGTCCTCCACGATGAACGAAACCACCCCGGCCCGCTCGGCCGCCGTGCCGACCAGGCGGACGCCCGGCACCTGGAGCAGCTTCTCGGTGGCGTAGCGTAGCAACAGCGACTCGTGGGCAGCGATATTCTCCAGCCCGACCGACTCGACGTAGTCGATGGCCACCCCCAGGCCGATGGCGCCGGCGATGTGCGGCGTGCCCGCCTCGAACTTGCTCGGCGGCTCGGCGTAGGTCGTCTTCTCGAAGGTCACGGAATGGATCATGTCGCCGCCGCCCTGCCAGGGGGGCATGGCGTTGAGGTGTTTCTCCTTGCCGTAGAGCACGCCGATGCCGGTCGGCCCGTACAGCTTGTGCCCCGAGAAGGCGTAGAAATCACAGTCGAGGGCCTGCACGTCCACCTTGAAATGGGACACCGCCTGGGCGCCGTCGATCAGGACGGCGATGCCGCGGCGATGGGCCAGCTCGACGATCCGCCGCACCGGGTTGACCGTGCCCAGCGAATTGGACACGTGCACCACCGACACCAGCCGGGTCCGCGGCCCGAGCAGCTTTTCATACTCGTCGAGGAGCAATTCACCCCGGTCGTTGATCGGGATGATGCGCAGGCGGGCCCCCTTCTCCTCGCACAGCATTTGCCAGGGAACGATGTTGGAGTGGTGCTCCATGTGCGAGATGACAATCTCGTCGCCGGCGCGAACGTTTTGCCGGCCGAAGGTCTGGGCCACCAGGTTGATCGCCTCGGTGGTGCCGCGGGTGAAGATGATCTCGCGCGGCGAGGCGGCGTTGAGGAAGCGCTGGACCTTGACGCGGGCCTCCTCGTACTCCTGGGTGGCCAGCTGGCTGAGCAGGTGGACGCCGCGGTGGACGTTGGCGTTGTCGTGCTCGTAGTAGCGGCTCAAGGCCTCGATGACGGCGCGCGGCTTCTGGGCGGTGGCCGCGTTGTCCAGGTAGACCAGCGGCAGGCCGTGCACCTTGCGGTGCAGGATCGGGAAGTCCTGGCGGACCTTGGCGAGGTCGAACAGCGGGGGCAGGGCCTCGCGGGGGGCGCGTGGTTTGGCCTCCACAGGGGGGATAATGCTCATGGTGCCTCCTCGGCCGTCAGGGCCTCGGAAAGGTGCTGGGCCCTTAAGAGCATCTCTTCAAGCCGGGCCCGGAGCGGTTCGATCTTGACCCGCCCGATGATGTCGTTGGCAAAGGCGAAGGTCAGCAGGTTGCGGGCCTCTTCCCGACTGATGCCGCGCGAGCGGAGGTAGAAGATCCCCTCGGCGTCGAGTTGGCCGACGGTCGCCCCGTGGGTGCATTTGACATCGTCGGCGTAGATCTCCAGCTGCGGCTTGGTGTTGATGACGGCGTCCTCGGACAGCAGCAATGTCTGGTTGGTCTGCTTGGCGTCGGTCTTCTGGGCGCCGGGACGGACCCAGATCTTGCCATTGAAGACACCGTGCGCCTGGCCGTCGAGGATGCCGCGGTACAGCTCGTGGCTGGTGCAGTGCGGTTGAGCATGGTCGATAAGGGTGCGGTTATCGACGTGCTGCCGCCCGGCCGCCAGGTACAGGCCGTTGAGCGTGCACTCGCCCCCCTCGCCGCCGAGCAGGACGTTGATCTCGTTGCGGACCAGCCCGCCGCCCAGCGTGATGGCATGGTCGGCGAAGTTGCTGGTGCGGTCCTGCTGCACCTGCAACGTGGCGACGTGGAAGGCCCGCGTGCTCTCGCGCTGCAGCTTGTAATGATCGACGACGGCGTTCGGGCCGGCGACGACCTCGGTGACGGCGTTGGTGAAGTAGACCTCCCCCTCCGGCCCGAAATAGCCTTCGATCAGCCGTACCTGGCTATCCTCGCCGACGATGACCAGGCTGCGCGGGTGCGAGACGGTCGGCTCACTGGCCGCGGTGGAGACGAACAGCAGGTAGACCGGCTCGGCGACGACCTTGCCGCGCGGGATGAAGAGGAATGCCCCATCCTGGAGGAAGGCGGTGTTCAGGGCGATGAAGGGGTGCTCCTCGTAGCCGGCGTGGCGGGCCAGGTGGGGCTCAACCTGGTCGGGGTGGTCCCGAAGCGCCTCGGCCAGGCTGCCGGCGATGGTGCCCGGCGGCAGCGTCCGCAGCGACGACAGCCCAGGGGCGTAGTGGCCATTGACGAACACGAGCCGCGTGCAGTCCCCGGCCGGGATGGCCAGCCGTTCGATTTCCGCAGCGTCGGGCATCCGGCCGTCGGGCCCGGCCAGGTGGAAGCTGGTGCGGATGAGCGGGGCCAGGTTGGTGAAGCGCCATTCCTCATCTTCGAGGGTGGGGAAGCCAAGCGCGGCGAAGCGCTCGATGGCCGCCTGCCGGACGCGGTGCAGCGGCGCGGCCGCGCCCTTGCCGAGGCGCTTCTCGAAGTCGGCGAAGGCCGCTAGGTATTGGTCTTTTTCTTCCATCAGTTGGGTCATCGTGTCGGTATCCCCAGGCCCCGCTAAGCCGCAAGCGGCTCGGGGCTCACCGGGCGGCGGCCGCCTCTTGTTCGAGCCAGCCATAGCCCTTCTCCTCCAGCTCCAGGGCCAGTTCCTTGCCGCCCGACTTGACGATGCGCCCCTCGACCAGCACATGCACCTTGTCGGGCACGATGAAGTTGAGCAGTCGCTGGTAGTGGGTGATGACCAGCATCGCCCGGTCCTTGCTCCGCAGAGCGTTGACGCCTTCGGAAACAATGCGCAGCGCGTCGATGTCGAGGCCGGAGTCGGTTTCGTCGAGGATGCAGAGCTTCGGCTCCAGCACCGCCATCTGGAAGATCTCGTTGCGTTTCTTCTCGCCGCCGGAGAAACCCTCGTTGACCGGCCGCTTGAGCAGGTCCTCATCCATGTGGAGAAGTTTGACCTTCTGGCGGACCAGCTTGAGGAAGGCGACGGCGTCGATTTCTTCCTGGCCGCGATACTTGCGGATGGCGTTGAGGGCGGCGCGGAGGAAGTAGGTGTTGCTGACGCCGGGGATCTCGACCGGGTACTGGAAGGCCATGAAGATCCCTTCGCCGGCGCGCTCCTCGGGGTCCATCTCCAGGAGGTTCTTCCCCTGGTAAAGGACTTCGCCTTTGGTGACTTCGTAAGCGGGCTTGCCGGCCAGGACGCCGGCCAGGGTGCTCTTGCCGGAGCCGTTGGGCCCCATGATGGCGTGCACCTCGCCGGCGTTGATGGTCAGGTCAATGCCCCGCAGGATCTCCTTATCACCGGCGCGGGCGTGAAGGTTAGAAATAGTCAGCATCGTGTCTGATCTCGGTTGAAAGTGTTTACGTTCCCCTCCGGGCTGGTGCCCGCCGTTGTCGCACCCCGAGTGCCTTCCAGTTCTTCCCTCAGTGCCTGGGCCCTTGCCTGAACCTCTTCGAGACTCTGCCAAGGGCTCGGCGGCGGGTTGGGGTTGTGGACGCCCGCCGCCGGCCTGCCCTCCGCAGAAAGTTCCCGCTGGCAGGCACTTGCGGTTCCGCGTGATGACCGTCGGCTGGTGCCTCAGTTGCTGGTCAATCTCGTCCACGATCCGCCGACGGTCGAAAACCCGTATCGCTTTTAATTGGGCGACCGCAAGGCTGGTCAGTTCGATTTCAAAAGCCATAGATCGCCTGGGCGTTTGTCGGGACGGGCCTCGCCCACCCCGTGGACCATCCTGGCTTACCCCACGCTCCCCTCCAGGCTGACGCCCAGCAGCTTCTGCGCCTCGACGGCGAACTCCATCGGCAGGTTCATCATTACCTGCTTGCAGAAGCCGTTGACGATCATGTTGACCGCATCCTCGGTCGAGAGGCCGCGCTGCTTGCAGTAGAAGATCTGGTCCTCGCCGATCTTCGACGTGCTCGCCTCGTGCTCGACCCGGCCGGTCGGGTTGCGCACCTCGATGTACGGCACCGTGTGGGCGCCGCACTTGTCGCCCAAGAGCAGCGAGTCGCACTGCGAGTAGTTGCGGGCGTTCGCCGCCCCCTTCATGATCTTCACCAGCCCGCGGTAGGTGTTCTGCCCGTGGCCGGCCGAGATCCCCTTCGAGACAATCGTGCTCCGCGTGTTCTTGCCAATGTGGATCATCTTGGTGCCGGTGTCGGCCTGCTGGTAGTGGTTGGTCACCGCCACCGAGTAGAACTCGCCCACCGAGTCGTCGCCGAGCAGGATGCAACTGGGGTACTTCCAGGTGATCGCCGAGCCGGTCTCCACCTGCGTCCAGGAAATCTTCGCGCCTCGGCCGATGCACTTGCCGCGCTTGGTCACGAAGTTGTAAATGCCGCCCCGGCCCTGCTTGTCGCCGGGATACCAGTTCTGCACCGTCGAGTACTTGATCTCCGAGCCCTCGCCCAGCGCCACCAACTCCACCACGGCGGCGTGCAGCTGGTTCTCGTCGCGCATCGGGGCGGTGCAGCCCTCCAGGTAGCTGACGTAGGCCCCCTCCTCAGCCACGATCAGCGTCCGCTCGAACTGGCCGGTCTCCCGGGCGTTGATGCGGAAGTAGGTGGACAGCTCCATCGGGCAGCGCACCCCCTTGGGGATGTAGCAGAACGAGCCGTCGCTGAAGACCGCCGAGTTGAGCGCCGCGAAGAAGTTATCGTTGTACGGCACCACCGAGCCGAGGTACTTGCGGACCAACTCCGGGTGGTTCTGCACCGCCTCGGAGAACGAGCAGAAGATGATCCCTAGCTCGGCCAGCTTCTCCTTGAAGGTGGTGGCCACACTGACGCTGTCGAAGACGGCATCGACGGCGACGCCGGCCAGCCGCTTCTGCTCCTCCAGCGAGATGCCGAGCTTCTCGAAGGTCCGCCGCAGCTCGGGGTCCACCTCGTCAAGACTCTGCAGCTGCTTCCGCCGTTTGGGAGCGGCGTAGTAGCGGATGTCCTGGTAGTCGATGGCCGGGTATCGGACCTTGGCCCAGCGCGGCTCCTTCATCGCCAGCCAGTGACGGAACGCCTTCAGCCGCCAAGCGAGCAGCCAGTCCGGCTCATTCTTCTTGGCCGAGATCAGGCGGATGATGTCCTCGTTCAGCCCTTTCGGGACCGTCTCGATCTCGATGTCGGTGTAGAAGCCGGCCGCATACTCGCGGTTGACCAGTTCCTCAATCGTGCGGGTGGCAGTCGTCATCCTCGTTCCCCAAGTAAAGACACTTCCAGGGTCGTCAAAGGAATCGGCTCCGCTCCCCTCCCCCCACCCTCTTCCCCTGGGGTGAGGGGGGGCGGCTCGTGGGCCGCCTCCGCCAGGCGCGAGCGGAGCAACTCGGTAATCCGGTCTTCCCCCTGCACCAGGTCGGCCAGGGTAATCCCATTCAAGGCGCGGCGCATCCAGTGCTCCAGGGTGCCCCAGAGAGCCCGCAACGTGCAGCCCCCTAGGTGGACGCAACTGGTGGTCTCTGTCCCGGGGTGGTGCTGGCAGAAGCCGGGGTCGTCGAAGAGCGTGCCGCCCAGGACCCGCAGCACGGTGCCCAGGTGAATCTCTGTCGGGCGGGCGGTCAGGCGGTAGCCGCCGGACCGGCCGCGGACGCTCTCGATCAGCCCCGCTTGCCGCAGCACGGCAAGGAGCTTGGCCACATAGGGGGCCGACAACCCTTCCGCCG
This sequence comes from Gemmataceae bacterium, assembly GCA_035575035.1. Classification (GTDB taxonomy): domain Bacteria; phylum Planctomycetota; class Planctomycetia; order Gemmatales; family Gemmataceae; genus DATLYH01. The sequence continues at coordinate 29,618 of DATLYH010000067.1, read as the reverse complement.
CGGCGATCTCGGGAATGGTGAGGGATTGCCCCTCTTCGGCCCGTGCCAGCCGCAGCAGGCAGCGCAGCCCGTACTCTTCTTGAGAGGTGATTTTCATAACTCCCTCACCACCGGATAGTTCCTCTGCTCGTATTCTAGGAAGCTATACTTTTTAGTCAATATTTGGTTCCGCCGGGTTCCTGTCCCTGTTTGAATCGCTACTCATTCTGGGAAAAACAGTTACATCATCAACCGTGCGCGGTGGCGAGGGACGAAGCCGGCCATCGGGGGGCCGTAGCCCGCGTCGCCGATGAACCGAGCTAGAGGTTATTACTCGCTGGAAAAGTCGAGCTATGGTTCCCTCAGGAAGTGCAGGGGGTAAGAGGAGATCCTGAATTAGTTTGCTGCGCGGCAGACGAGTGCGGCGGTCGAAGGGCTGAACAAAGCCTGGGTGATCGGGACACGACTCGGCTGGACCGGATCAGCCGGCGACCACCGGCGCCGCGGCCACCGTGGGTTGGTCGCTGATGTCTCCGTCGGTGGTCGGTTCGGGAAGGTTCCGCCAGGCGGCAGCCGCCATCTCCTCAGTCCATCGGCCGGCGCACTCGCAGGCCGCCAGTGCCTTCTCCAGGCTGGCCGCGTCCGGAAAGCGCTTCGCCGGGTCCTTCTCCAGGCAGCGCAGCACCACCGCTTGCAGGTCGGCCGGGACATCGGGGCGCAGCTCGGACAGCGGCGGTGCCGGCTCATAGACATGGGCCAGCAGCACCTGCATTGCCGTGTCGCGCACGAACGGCGGCTGCCCGGTCAGCAGGAAGTAAGCCACGGCCCCCAAACTGTAAATGTCGGTGCGGGCGTCGAGGTCGGTCTTGCCCGCCGCCTGTTCCGGCGACATGTAGGGCGGCGAGCCGAGGATCGTCCCCTGCACCGTCAACTTGGCCTGCCGGCTGTCAAACTCAACACTCTGCACCAGGCCGAAATCGAGCAGCTTGGCCACGTCGAAGACGCCGCCGCGCTCCGTGGCGAAGATGTTGCTCGGTTTGATGTCGCGGTGGATCAGGCCGATGGAGTGGGCCTCGCGAAGGGCGCCGCAGACCTGGCGCAGGAAGTGGACAGCCCGCGCCGGCGGCAGCGGCCCCTGCCGAGTGACCAACTCCTCCAGGCTCAGTCCCGGCAGATACTCCATCACGTAATAGAAGGTGCCGTCGGCGGTGTGGCCGTAGTCGTAGATCTCGATGGTGTTCAGGTGGGTCAGGGTCGCTGAGGCCCGCACCTCGCGCTCGAAGCGCGACAGGTTGGCGGGGTTGCCGGCCTGTTCGGGGCGGATCAACTTCAGGGCGCACGGCCGGCGCAGCAGCATGTGCTCGGCCAGGTAGACTTCGCCCATGCCGCCGGCCCCCAGCCGCCGCTTTAGCCGGTACTGCCCCAGCTGCCGCATCTCCTTGGCCTCCTGTTCCAGCTCGTGGATCTTGTACGACCCGAACAGCGCGATCGCGAAGCCGATGGCCATCATGAACGACTGGTCGGTCAGGGCCGAGACCAGGTGGGGACGAATGTCCGGCCGGGCCACGACCGCGACCGCCGTGATCCCCACCGGGATCAGGGCCAAGGTGCCCGCCACCAGGGCGCAGCGACGCCAGGTGTTGGGAATGAAGGTGCCGTAGACCACGATCAGGGCGAACCAGCGCACCGACGCGCCGAACGCCGCCAGGTGGTAGATGGCCATAGTGCCAACCCCCAGGTTGGCGCAGTCAAGGAGCCGCCCCTCATGGAACCAGGCATACTGGATCCAGGCGAAGAGGGCGGCCGGCGCTCCGAACATCACCAACTCAAGCAACCGCAGCCGTGGCAGCGGAATAGGAGCGCGGCTCCAGAGCAAGATCGCCAGGCCCCCCATGAGCACGACAGTCAGCCCTTGCAGGGCCTGCTGCACGGGGCAGGGCGCCAGGGCGTGGTCAGGATCGAGAAGGTACTTGACGGTGAGCAGGGCAAAGCTGCCGAACATGAGCAGGGCGACGATCCGCAGCCGGCCCCGCAGCAGGCATTCAACTTCGCCGGTGGAATGACCGCCGCTGCCGCGGACCAGGGCCATCTTGCAGCGCTGCAGCTGTTCAGGCCGCGGGGTGGCAGGATAGGCTATGGTCGGTACAAAGTCGGCCGGCAACGCCGGCCGCGGGATGATCGGGTTCATTTCCAGGGCCCCAGGTTGCGGGCGAATGCGGTGGTTGACCCTCTCTGTCTACAGTACAAATGTCTCCCCCAAGATGGAACACCACTCTTATTATTCGTCGCCACGGGCGGCCCGTTAAAGCCTGGTAGGATCAGATTGAAAACTTCGAACCCGCCGACGCCCAGGGCAGAGGCGAGGCATTGTCCCCGGCGCGGGCTTCCCCTTAAATGAATTGCAGAGGAACCGAGGGAGGACACCTCCGTATCCCCGAGGCCCACGGAATCCCGAGCCATGACTCCGGCCACCTTCGCGACTCGCTGGAACCTGGACGCCATCGAGGCCGCCTACCAGCGCTGGCAGACTGACCCCGACGCTGTGGACGAGAGCTGGCGCCACTTCTTCGAGGGATTCGAGCTTGGCGCCGCCCGTACCGCCGTCCCCTCCCTCGACGCCCGGGCCCAGACCGGTGTCGTTCGGCTTATCGATGCCTATCGTGAGATTGGCCATTTCCTCGCCCACCTCGACCCGCTCAGTCCGCGGCGCGAGAGCCACCCCCTCCTGGAATTATCGGAGTTCGGCCTGGAGGAAGCGGACCTCGACCGTCCCTTCGACACCAGCCATTTCCTCGGCCTGCCGCGGGCCACGCTCCGCCAGCTGCTCGCCGTGCTGCGCGAAACCTATAGCCGGACGATTGGCGTCGAATATATGCACATTCAGGACACGCATATCCGCCGCTGGCTTCAGGAGCGCATGGAGCCGCGCCGCAATCAGCCGAACTTTGACCGGGCCAAGAAGGTTAACATCCTCCAGAACCTCCACTACGCCGAACTATTCGAGCGCTTCCTGCACACCCGCTACGTCGGCCAAAAGCGCTTCTCCCTGGAGGGAGCCGAGACGCTCATCCCGGTGCTCGACCGATTGGTGGAGAAGGCCCGCGACGAGGGCGTGGACGAGATCGTGCTCGGCATGGCCCATCGCGGCCGGCTCAACGTGCTGGCCAACATTCTCCGCAAGCCCTACGAGGAGATCTTCGCCGAGTTCGAGGAGAACTACCTGCCCGAGTGGAAGGACGGCGACGGCGACGTCAAGTACCACCTCGGCTTCTCCGCCGACCGCGTCAGCACCCAGGGGAAGAAAATCCACCTGTCGCTGACCCCTAATCCCAGCCACCTGGAGGCGGTCAACCCGGTGGTCGAGGGGCGCGTCCGGGCCAAGCAGGAGCGGTTCGGCGACCGTGAGCGGCGGCGCGGTATTCCGCTGTTGATCCACGGCGACGCCGCTTTCGCCGGCCAGGGCCTGGTGGCCGAGACGTTGAACCTTTCCCAGTTGGCCGGCTACAAGACCGGCGGCACCATCCACGTCATCATCAACAACCAGATCGGCTTCACCACCGCCCCGCACGATGCCCGTTCGACCACCTACTGCACCGACGTGGCCAAGATGATCCAGGTGCCGATCTTCCATGTCAACGCCGAGGACCCCGAGGCGGCGGTCTATGTGGCCGAACTGGCCCTCGACTTCCGGCAGACGTTCAACCGCGACGTGGTCATCGACCTGTTCTGCTACCGCCGCCACGGCCACAACGAAGCGGATGAACCGTCCTTCACCCAGCCGATCATGTACAGCAAGATCCGCGGCCGGCCGACCCTGACCGAGATCTACACCGAGCAGCTGATCCTGCATGGCGATCTGACGGCGGACGAGGCTGAGGCGATCACCTCGGAGTTTCAGGCCAAGCTGCAAGCGGCCCTGGAGCAGACGCGCCGTGGGCCGGCCCGGTCACCTGGGATGCGCGGTTTCGGCGGCGCCTGGCAGGGACTGACGCCGCACTACTCGCACCAACCCGTGGAAACCGGCGTGCCGCTCGAAACGCTCCAGGCCATCGCCGAGGGACTGAGCCGAGTGCCGGAGGGGTTCACCGTCCATCCCAAGATCGCGCGGCAGCTGGAGGCCCGCGGCAAGGAACTGGCCCAGGGCGGCAAGATCGACTGGGCCTTCGCCGAAGCGCTGGCGTTCGGCTCGCTGCTGCTGGAAGGGACGCCGGTTCGGCTGAGCGGCCAGGACAGCCGCCGCGGCACCTTCAGCCAGCGGCACGCCGTCTTGTATGACGCCCGCACCGGCGAGCCGTACTCGCCGCTTGCCGCCCTGAGCCCCGACCAGGCCCCCTTCAGCATCTATGACAGTCTGCTGTCAGAGGCGGCGGTACTCGGCTTCGAGTTCGGTTATGCCCTGGACGCGCCCTACGCGCTGGTCCTCTGGGAGGCACAGTTCGGCGACTTTGCTAACGGCGCCCAGGTGATCATCGACCAGTTCATCGTCCCCAGCTTCTCCAAGTGGCAGCGCGACAACGGCGTGGTGTTGCTGCTGCCGCACGGTTACGAGGGGCAGGGGCCGGAGCACTCCAGCGCCCGGCCGGAGCGCTTCCTGCAAATGTGCGCTGAGGACAACATCCAGGTCTGCTACCCCTCGACGCCGGCCCAGTATTTCCATGTGCTGCGGCGGCAGGTGAAGCGCAACTTCCGCAAGCCGCTGATCCTGCTGACCCCCAAGAGCCTGCTGCGGCTCCGGGCCGCGATGTCGCCGGTCGAGGAATTCACCGCCGGCCACTTCCAGGAAGTGCTCGACGACACCACAGCCGACCCGCAACGAGTGCGGCGCGTCCTCCTCTGTAGCGGCAAGATCTTCTACGAGTTGGCCGAGCGGCGGGCCCAGGAGGAGAACGGCTCGGCCATCGCGCTTGTCCGCGTGGAGCAGTTCTATCCCTTCCCGGAGGAGTTGCTCCGCCGAGCACTGGCGCGGTATCGCAAGGCCAAGGAGTGGGTCTGGGTGCAAGAGGAATCGCAGAACATGGGCTTCTGGACATTCATGGAGCCGCGGCTGCGGGCGATGGGCTACGAGGTCAGATACGTCGGCCGTGACGCCAGCGCTAGCCCGGCGACCGGCTCGTATCAGGTCCATGTGCGCGAGCAGAAGGAGTTGGTCGAGGCAGCCATCGCCGGTCAGGTGCCGCACCTGGTGCGGGCAGTCGTGGACGGTCGGCTGCGGGGCGGCGGCGACCGCCGCCTGCCGGCGCGGGAGGAGCAAGCGGCCCAGTCGTCGGGATGAGCGATTGCTCCCCTCTCTCCCAGCAGGGGAGAGGGGAATGATGGGGGAGCAGTCATGGCCGTCGAGATCAAGGTGCCGACCATCGGCGAGTCAATCACCGAGGGCCGGCTATCGCGCTGGCTGAAGAAGGATGGTGAGAGGGTCCGCGCCGATGAGCCGGTCTTCGAGTTGGAGACCGACAAGGCGACCGGCGAGGTGCCCGCCCCGGCGTCCGGCGTCCTTCGCATCAGCGTGCCGGAGGGGGAGACGGTAACGGTCGGTGCCGTGGTGGGCCGGATCGAGGAAGAAGCCGCCGCGCCGACGTCGAAACCGCCGCCCGACCAGAAGCCGGCGCGGGAAAAGTCCGCCCCGCCAGGCAAGCCGGCCACGCCGCCAGCGGCAGAGCGCGAGGCGCCGGCCCCCGCCGAAGTAGAGGCCCTCCTATCGCCGGCCGCCCGCCAGTTGGTGGAGGACCACGGCCTAGACGTGCGGCAGCTGAGCGGCACCGGCCGCGGCGGACGCATCACCAAGGAAGATGTCCTCAACTATCTCGAACGCTGTCAGACCCCCGAGGCCCGCAAGCCCGCCGCGCCGCCTGCTCCCCCGCCGGCGCCTCCCCCGTTAGAGGCCCGACCCGCCCCGGCTGAGCGCGAGACACGCCAGCGCATGAGCGCCATCCGCCAGCGCATCGCCGAGCGGCTGGTGGCAGCCCAGAGCACCGCCGCCATCCTCACCACCTTCAACGAAGTGGATATGTCGGCCGTCATGGCCCTCCGCGCCAAGTATAAGGAAACCTTCCAGAAGAAGCACGGCGTCGGTCTGGGCTTGATGTCGTTCTTCGTCAAGGCGTGTGTCGAAGCGCTGCGGGCCTTCCCCGTGGTCAATGCTCGCATCGACGGCAACGACATCGTTTATCATCATTACTATCATATTGGCATCGCCGTCAGCACCGAGCGCGGCCTGATGGTGCCGGTCGTCCGCGACGCCGACCGTCTGACTGTCGCTGCGATCGAGAAACAGATCGCCGCGTTGGCCGAGAAGGCCCGCGCGGGGAAGATTACCGTGAATGATCTCCAGGGCGGCACATTCACCATTACCAACGGCGGCGTCTTCGGCTCGCTGCTGTCCACGCCGCTGCTCAACCCGCCGCAGAGCGCCATCCTGGGGATGCACGCCATTCAGAAGCGGCCGGTGGCCATCGAGGACCAGGTAATGGTCCGCCCGATGATGTATCTGGCCCTGTCTTACGACCACCGCTTGATCGACGGCCGAGACGCCGTCCTGTTCCTGGTGCGCGTCAAGGAATGTATCGAGGCCCCGGAACGGCTGCTGCTGGAGGTATGACGCCAGCCGCCCGCGCCCACCCTCCTTCACATCGCCGGCGAAGGACCAACCACGAAACTGCGGGAACCGATTCACGGAGCAAGGCTGCCAGCCGCTTGACCGCAGGGAGGTGCGGATATTTAATCGGATATTTAATAGGGGACAATTGTCGGAGCTTTTGGAGATATATCGATCCCGGGTCGGTAAACACTCTCTGATGCCACAATGTCCCGTCTTCCACGCGCGATATGCCGGCCCGTGGCAGGGCATTATCAAGGTCGTAAGCGATGGACCGGCAAGCACTGTGTATCAATCGTCGCCTCACGGGATAGCAAGGGCTGGTCTTGGAGGACAATGACGGGAATTCTTGCGGCGCATGAGCAATGCAGCCGCCGCGACTGAGTATGATCGTTAAGGCTGCCAGGTGTCACCGTTGGAAACTCCCATGAGGGCACGCAGCGCCCCTGGCGAGGCGCGTGGCTGACCCACGATGGGAACGCGACCCACACGGGCGACGGCACGCCGGGCGACCTGCATGATTGCCGCCCTGGGGAGCATCTGCGGCTGTTGCCGCCCGATGCTCCGTAACGCAGCCAAGCGGCGTTGCTGTGTGACACGTTTGACCAACCGACCCTGCGGGCGGCCATCGCCGCGACCAGGACCGTTCCCCCCGGCCGGGTTTTCCCCCTGCGGCGGTGGCTGTAAGAGCCAAGCCTGGACTGGGCCAGGGTGGTCAACCCAGGTGGGACGGGCGGATCAAGAAACGGTTGACCACGTGGCGGAACGAGTACCTGGATGGTCCGGGGGTGGTTCGTTGCGCTCCGCCCCAGCCATCCAACCCGCAGGGCCAGCAACGGCGAGGACGTTGGACCCAGGCAGTAGGGGCGAGGGCAGCCAGAGAGGGCCCCCTTCCAGTTCCGGTCATTGGTCCCCCTCTTGACCCCAACCCCGAGTCCCTGCCAGCCTCCCGATGCGAACAGCCTGACCTGCCCGGGGGGAACTGCACCCGGCTTCCTCTTTTACCTTGACATTACCCTATGTGGCTTTTACACTTGAAGCACTTTCCCCAACCCAGTGGGTCGGACCACCAGCACGTTGCGCAGGAGAATGGAGCCGTGACCAAGAAAGAGATCGTCAAGCAGATTTCCGAACGGATCGGCCTGACCCAATTGAAAACCAAGGAAATCGTCCAGCAGACCTTCGATGCCATTGTGGCCACGCTGATTCAGGAGAAGTCGCATCGCATCGAGCTGCGCAACTTTGGGGTCTTCGAGGTGAAACTTCGCAAGCCGCGCAAGGCCCGCAATCCGCGGACCGGGGAGAAAGTCGATGTCCCCGCCAAGGCAGTCGTCACCTTCAAGCCAGGCAAGGAAATGGAGGAACGGGTCCGCGAGATCCCGCCGGAAGAGCTAGAAGAAAAGAAGAAGGCCGAGGCGAAGGCCTCGGCTGAGGAAGAGGCCGAGGAGGAAGAGGAGGCCGCCGTGGCCGCGGGGAACGGCGTCGATGAGCATGCCGATCCCATGACCAAGCCGAAGAAGGCGCGCAAGGCCCCGTGACCTGTCTGGACGGCCGTTCCTGTCTCAAGTTCGCGGCCGCTGCAACCGATATATCCCTTAAGACCCACCCGATGGTGGGCTCGTCGATTTTTCCCTGACCGGTCCAGGGGTCGGACCGCAAGACGGGGCGGTTCCGCCGCCCGGGGCACGGCGCGTCCCGGGAAGGGCGGGCCCGGTGGCAAGGAGGCCAGTCATGCGGCGCCTGCTCGTGCTGACGGTGGTGGCGGCGTTGGGGCTCGGCAACATGGGCTGTCTGCTCAACATTTATTCCTCGAACCCCAACCGGCGCATGGCCGAGTTGATCAATAATTCCGAGGACCTGCGCCAGATCGAGTATGAGTGGGAGCGCATCTGGTTCACCGACCAGCCGTCCCACCTGACGCCGGAGCGGGTCCACGGCGGTATCCAGTGATCCGCCTTGACATGCCGGCCGGCCTCGGGCATAACCCTTGCCCTTCTGCCTGAAGCCTTCGCGTAGCTTGGAGGCGCACAAGCGAGCCGCTTGTGGCTACGAGTCGAGTCGCGGCATCATCCGTGGGGGGGCGCTGCCGGTCGGCGCGTCGGGGTGGACACTATGCGGCGAACAGGGTTGCCAGCGTGGGTCGGGATGGTGCTGCTCGGGGTCGGCGGCTGTGCCAGCGGGCCGCTGCTGGATAATCCGATCCTGCTGCGCCCGGAACCCTGCCCCGCCGTTGAGAACCCCGTCTATGTTCCGCTTGGGCCCCCTGCCTACGGCGCGGTCTTCGAGCAGGTCATTGACATCCTCGACGACTACTTCGAGATTGCTTACGCCAACCGCTACGACGGCCGGATCGAAACCTTCCGCAGCATCGCCCCGGGCCTCGAGCAGCCCTGGAAGCCCGGCAGCCCCGACTTCGATCAGCGGTTGTTGGCCTTCTTCCAGACCATCCGCCACCATGCCGTCGTGCTCATCCAGCCGGCCGACGACGGCGGCTTCTTCGTGGACGTCAAGGTCTACAAGGAATTGGAAGACCTTCCCCGGCCAGTGCGGGCCACCGCCGGTTCTGCCTCGTTCCGCAGCGACGCCACCCTGGAACGGCAGTTCGAGGTCATCGACCCGACCATCTATGAATCCAACTGGATCCCCATCGGCCGCGACCTGAAACTGGAACAGGTCATCCTCCACCGGCTGAAGCAGTGCATGTGAGCGGCGGCCGGCCGATTCCCGTGGGCAGGCCGCAGTCCATCGGGCATAATACCCCTCATGGAAGCGACGGCCATCCAGATCGCCTTTGAGGGGGGCACGCTCGCGCTGTCGGGCGCCGCGCCGGAGGTATTGGCGGCGCTGCCCGGTGTCCGCTTCGACCCGCGCTCTGGTTCATACCGGGCCGAGGGCCGCTGCTACCGAGCCCTCATCGAATACCTGCGGCAGCGGCAGCTCCCCTACCGCGATCTGGCCCGTGCCTACGAGCCGACCCCCTGGCCGCTGCGCATCAGCCGCGATCCCTTCCCTCACCAGACCGAGGCGCTGGAAGCCTGGTGGCGGCAGGGCCGTCGCGGCGTCGTGGTGCTTCCCACCGGCACCGGCAAGACCCATCTTGCCATCCTGGCCATTCATCGCACCGAGCGGCCCGCCCTGGTCGTCACGCCCACTCTCGACCTGCTCAATCAATGGTATAACGAACTGATGACCGCCTTCGGCGGGCCGGTGGGCCTGCTCGGCGGCGGCTACTACGACTTGCAGCCGCTCACCGCTACCACCTATGACTCGGCCTACATCCACCTGGAGCGCTGGGGCAATCGGTTCGGCCTGATCGTCTTCGACGAGTGCCACCACCTACCGGGGCCGACCTACATGGCGGCGGCCGTCGGCAGCATCGCCCCCTTCCGCCTCGGCCTGACCGCCACCCCGGAGCGGGCCGACGGCCAGGAGGTCCTTCTCCCGGAGTTGATCGGGCCGATCGTCTACCGCCGCGAGATCCGGCAGCTGGCCGGCGCGTTCCTGGCTGCGTACCGCACCGAGCGGCTGTACGTTTCCCTCTCGCCGGAGGAGCAGCAACGCTACCAGAAGGCCCGTGAGGTCTACCGCCGCTTCGTCGAGGAGAAGGGAATCGCGATGGGCGGGCCGCACGGTTGGCAGCGCTTCATTCAGGAGACGTGCCGTTCGCCGGAGGGACGGGCCGCGTTCCTGGCCTACCGGGAGCAGCGGCAGCTGGCCCTGGCTGCCCCCGCCAAACTGCAACTGCTGGAACGGCTGCTGGAGCGACACCGACGCGACCGGGTGCTGGTCTTCACCTACGACAATGCTACGGTCTACCGAATCGCCCGCCGCTTCCTGGTGCCGGCGATCACGCATCAGACGCGGATCAAGGAGCGGCGCCGGATCTTGCAGCGCTTCCACACCGGCGAATATCCGGTCCTGGTCACCGCCCAGGTGCTTGACGAGGGAGTGGACGTGCCAGCGGCCAACGTCGGCATCATCCTGTCGGGCAGCGGCACCACGCGCCAGCACGTGCAGCGGCTGGGCCGACTGCTCCGCAAGTACGGCGAGAAGCAGGCCATCCTCTACGAGATCGTGACGCGCGGCACGGCCGAGGAGTTCACCAGCGACCGTCGGAGGCAGCACCACGCTTACCAGTAGGCCGACCGCAAACTGCACCTGCCGCCAGTTTGGGCGAATGGCGGCCGTTACGGCGTGCCGCTGTTTGCCTTTCCACCAACCGGCTCCTCGATGATCGCGGCAGCAAAACACCCGTCACACCCTGGAGGCCCGCCAGTATGTAGGGGGGAGGAATCGCCCAGGACGCCGCCGGCGATCCGTTTTTTGCTGCATTGTTCGTGACGATCGTTTATGTTCACGACACGTTGAAAACCCGGAGGCCGTGACAAGGTGACCGGGTGGCAAGGTGACCGGGCGCCGCGGTGTCACCGTGTCGCGTCCAGGTAGCCGCCCTCCTCACCCTTACCCTCTCCCCCCTAGGGGAAAAGCGAGCGGCCGGTGTGAGCCGGCCGGGGGGCGAGCGGCCGGTGTGAGCCGGCCGGTCTACCGGCACCCACCCACGCTGCCTTCCCGGCAAAGGAGCAGACTATGTGGCTTGATTGGCTGCAAGAATGGACTCGTCCCGTCCTCCGGGCTGACCGCAACCGCCGTCAACGGCCGCGGACCCGGCCGCAAGTGGAGCGGCTCGAGGACCGGACGCTACTTTCCGCGTCGCGTGCCCTCGCCGAGTTGGCCGCCACGGATGCCTTGCGGGTCGTATTAATCAATGACTCGGTGCCCCACGCTCAGGAGGTGGCGGCCGCCGCCGAAGACGCTGTCGCTATCGTCTATGACGCCGACACCACCGACACCGCCGGGCTGGTCGGACTACTCGAAGATGTCTCGCGGCGGCACGGCGGGGCGCCGGTCGGCCACCTGGGCCTGGTCACCCACGGCGAGCCGGGCCGGGTGCTGGTCGGGGCGGGCGATGCCTGGAGCGTCACCACCCTGGACGCCCACGCCGCCGACCTGGAGCGCCTGCGCACCGTGCTGACCGCCGACGCCCGGTTCGACCTGTACGCCTGCGATGTGGCGGCGGACGCGGACGGGAAACGGTTCGTCGATGCACTGGCCGGCGCGACCGGTGCCACGGTTTACGCCAGTGACGACCCGGTGGGTAGCGGCGACCGGGGCGACCTGCAATGGGAGTACGCTACCCATGTCGGCAGTGCTTCCGACCGAGAGCTGCTGGCGGCCGAGGCGCTGGAGGCGTTGCCCAACTTCACTCTGTCTCCTCCTGAGAACCTGGGCACGGTGCAGGGCGGTCCCTGGTTCTGGGACCGGGCGCTGGCACCGCCCAACGACCTGGACACTTTCTTCTTCACCACCACCGCCACCGCGACCGGCAGCCATTACGTCCAGATCGAGTTCAACTCGTCCTTCGGCGACATGGACCTGGAGCTGTGGAACAGCGCCGGCACGGTCCGACTGGGGATCTCGGCCCAGACGGGCACGAGCTTCGAGCGTATCTTCCTCAGTGGTCTGCCCGCCGGCACCTACCAGATCGTCACCTACCAGCGCTCGTTCTTTTTCAACCTGAGCTATCGGCTGACCATCAATGCTCCCGTGCCGCCGGCGGCCGACCTCGCCGAGCCGAACGACAGCTTCGCCACCGCCTGGAGCCTGGGTCTGCTCGCCGGCAACAATGCCTACACCAATCTGACGGTCCATGCTCCGTTCAATGACGACTGGTTCCGCTTCGACACGGTTGCCCTCGCCACGACTTCCCATTTCATCCGTCTTGAGCACGACAGCAGTCAGGGCAACCTCAATCTGGCTCTGCTGAACAGCCAGGGGAATGTCCTCTTCTTTTACGAGAACTTCGACAACTTCAAGCAAATCGGGCTCAACGGCCTGCCGCAGGGTTCTTACTGGATCCGGGTCTACGGCTTAGGGCACACCAATCCCAACTACACCTTGCGGATCAATGCTCCCACCCCGCCGCCGCCTGATTCCCGCGAGCCCAACGACACCTTCTTCGCCGCCTCGAACCTCGGCACCCTGACCGGTGCGAATGCCTTCACCGGCCTGACGGTCCACGCTCCGTTCAACGACGACTGGTACACCTTCCAGACGGCCAACACCGCTTCGGGCAGTGACTATGTCCGCATCGAGCACACCAGCAGCCAGGGCAACCTGAATGTGGCCCTGCTCGACAGCGCCGGCTACGTGCTCTGGTATTACGAGAATTTCGACAACGTCAAGCAGATCCCCCTGGGCGGGCTGCCGGCCGGTCGGTACTACGTTCGCGTCTACGGCATCGGCTTCACCAATCCGAACTACACCCTGCGCATTCAGGCACCGCCGCCGCCGCCGGGTGATGCCTATGAACCGAACGACAGCCGGGCCGGCGCCCGCGACCTGGGGACAGTGAACGGCCTGCGCACGATTCCCAATTTGTCGATCCACCTGCCGGGCAATGACGACTGGTTCCAATTCACCCTCGGGCCGGGGGCGATCACCGGCCACTTCGTCCGCACCGATTTCTACGGCTTCCTGGGGGACATCGACCTGGAGTTGTACAACTCGGGGGGCAGCCTGATCGGTTATTCGTATGGGGTGGGGAACCGCGAGGAAATCTCGCTGGCCGGCCTGCCGGGGGGCACTTACTACGTGCGGGTCTTCGGCTTCTTCGGGGCAGTTAATCCCAATTACACCCTCTCCATCAACGCCCCGTACACGGCCATCCCGCCTGACTTTGCCGAGCCCAATGACACGCCAACGACGCCGTACAACCTTGGTTCGGTGAGCGGCCTGCGCACCTGGGGACCGCAGACCGGTCAGAACCTGTCGATTCATCAGCCCGGCAATTTCGACTGGTTCCAGTTCAGCACCAGCGCCGCCGGCACCGCGGGCCATTTCGTCCAGCTCGACTTCGACGGTCGGCTGGGCGACGTGGACATGCTGCTGTACAACTCGGCCGGGGTGCTGGTCGGCCAATCGCAGGGGATCGGCGACCGGGAGCGGATCGCGCTTCAGGGCCTTCCCGCGGACACCTACCGGCTGGTGGTTTACGGCTTCCTCGGGGCGACCAACCCTAGCTACACACTGACCATTAACGCCCCCGGAACAACCACCACGGGCGACCGCTACGAGCCGAACAACTCGCGCACCGCCGCCACCGACTTCGGCACCGTGCGCGGCACCCGCGTCGAAAACGACCCGCTGTCGATCCACGCCGCCGGCGACGAGGACTGGTTCCGCTTTGTCACCACGCAGACCGGCGGCATCGGCCACCTGGCCGGGATCACCTTCCAGCACCTGGTGGGCGACCTCGATCTCCAGTTGTACGATGCCAACGGCGTCCTGCTGGCCTCGTCTGCCGGTGTCCGCGACTACGAGACGATCAGCCTGTCCGGCCGACCGGCCGGCACTTATTTCATCCGCGTCTATGGCTTCAACAATACCGTCAACCCGGAATACCGCCTGTTCCTCAATGCCCCAGGAGGCGACGCTGCCGAGAGCAACAACACTTACCAGACCGCCTACCTGCTGCGCGACCTCCAGCCCCTGCCGAACCTGTCGATCAGTCCGCCCGACCCGCAGAACCCCAGCGACGACGTGGACTGGTTCCGGCTGGACCTGGCCACCGCGGCCACAGCCGGCCACTTCGCCCGCATCGACTTCGTCCATGCCCTGGGTGACCTTGATCTTTACCTGTACGCCTCCAACGGCACGACCCTGCTCCGCTCCTCGCTGGGGGTCAGCGACGCCGAGGTAATCCGGCTCGACGGCCTGGCGGCCGGCACCTATTACCTGCAAGTGGTCGGCTTCAATCATGCGACTAACCCGAACTACACGCTGACGGTCAACGCCCCGCTCAGCCCGGCCGGCGACTGGGCCGAGCCGAACAACAGCCGGACCGCTGCCTACAATCTCGGCCCGGTCCAGGGACTGCGTACCTGGGTTGACGCGCAGCGGCCCCTCTCCATCCTCGCTGGCGACGAGGACTGGTTCCGCTTTGACACCGTGGCGGCAGGAGTGGCCGGCCATGCCGCCGGCATCTTCTTTAACCATGCCGAGGGCGACCTTGACCTGGAGTTGTACGATGCGGGCGGCAACCTCCTGGAGCGCTCGGCAGGAGTGGGGAACTTCCACACCGTCAGCCTGGCGGGCCGGGCCGCGGGCACCTATTATCTTCGCGTCGTCGGCTTCAACGGCGCTGCCAATCCGCGGTACGCCCTGGCCATCCAGGCGCCGCAATCGGCCACGGGCGACTGGGCCGAGCCGAACAACAGCCGTACCGCCTTCCGTGACCTCGGCATGGTTAACGGGCCGCGACTGATTGGCGATCTGTCGGTGCATCAGTCGGGGGATGCCGACTGGTTCCGCTTCCAGATCGGGGCCGCAGGGCAGAACGGCCACCTGGTCGGCATTTTCTTTAATCAGGCTTACGGCGACCTTGATTTGCGGCTGTACGACAATAACGGCAACCTCCTGGAAACCGCCGCCGGGGTGGATAGTGCCGAGTTGATCTCGCTGCAAGGTCGGCCGGCCGGCGTTTATTACCTGGAGGTGGTGGGGCGGCCGCTCGGCGGAGACGCCACGGCCACCAACCCCGCCTATGTGCTGGCCATTCTCGCCCCGGACAGCGGCACCGGCGACTGGGCCGAGGACAACGACACCCGTCAGGCCGCCTTCAACCTGCGCACGGTCAATGGCTTCCAGGTTTGGGGCGGACTGTCGGTCCATGCGTCCGGCGACGACGATTATTTCGCCTTCCAGCTGACCGGCGACGCCACCACAGGAAGTTTTGTGGCCATCCGCCACGACCCAACGCTAGGCGACCTGGATCTCCGTTTGCTGGACAGCGGCGGCAACGTGCTGAACACCTCGGCCACGGGCGAGGCAGTGGAACGCATTTCCCTGGCCGGACTGCGGGCCCGCGACAGCAGCGGCAATCCGCTCACTTACTTTGTCCAGGTCAGCGGCTTCAATGGAGCCACCAACCCGGCTTACCAGCTGGCGATCAATGCCCCCAACAGTTACCTGCCCCAGCCCGACTGGGCCGAGCCCAACGACAGCCGCACCGCCGCCCGCGACCTGCAGCGGGTCCAGGGACTGCGTGCCTGGAGCGGACTGTCGATCCACACCGCCGGCAACGAGGACTGGTTCCGCTTCGAGACCACCGGCGCCGGCACGGAAGGCCAGTTCGCCGCCATCGTCTTTGACAGCAGCCAGGGGAGCAACGACCTGGAGCTGCGGTTGTACCGGGCGGATGGCACCGAGATCGCCGCTTCCGCCACGGCCGGCAACCGCGAGCAGGTATCGCTGGCCAATCTGCCGGCCGGCGTTTACTACCTCCGCGTGGCCGGGAGCGGCAGCGCCACCAACCCCGCCTACCAGCTGGTGATTAACGCCCCGCAGTCGGCCAGCGCCGACTGGGCCGAGCCGAACAACACCCGCACTACTGCTTCCAACCTCCGCGAGATCACCCGGCCCACCGTCGTCTCGGGACTGTCGATTCATTCGGGCGACGAGGATTGGTTCCGCTTCGCTCTGATCCAGCCAGGGGTGCCAGGCCAGATCGTCCGCATCGACTTCGATCGGTCACAGGGAAATCTAGCGCTGGAGTTGCTCGATGCCGCAGGGCAGCCCATTCCGCGGGCGGCAACCGGAACCGGCAATTACCGCGAGATCGCACTGGACGGCCTGGCGGGCGCCCCGACGGGCACCCCCTACTATGTACGGATCACGGGAGTGGGCGGAGCGACCAACCCGAACTACACCCTGACGGTCACGGCCGCCGGCACGCCGACCCCCGACCGCTTCGAGCCCAACGACAGCCGGAACACCGCCACCGACCTGCGGCAGATTCTGGGGGCCGGTTCCCGGTCTCGTCTTCTCGGTCCTCGCGATACCGGCCGCAGTCTCTGGTTGCTACAACAGGAAGTACCCCCCGATCCCCTGGCCGATTTCCTTGCTTTCCCGACCGGGTTCGGACTCCTCGAGGCCCCGTTGGGGTTTAGCGGCATTCCGCTCTTCACGAACAACAGCGGCTTTTCGACTTCCACAACGGACAACCTGACCAACCTCAACCCGCTACTCGCCTCACAGTTCAACCAGTTGACCGGCCTGAGTCCCAACGCCCTCTTGCCGGCAAGTTCGGCGCTCATCAACCCGTTCTCGTCCATTTCAGGGAACAACCCGTTCTTGAACGGGGCCAACCTCTTCTTCGGCGGCAACAGCAACTTCGGCGTGACCTTGCCGTCGCTTCAGGGGGCGCTGACCGACACCACTTCGTTCCTCCAGAGCAGTCCCATGGTGGACTTCGTGGTCAACAGCCTCGGCGGTCTGGGAGGCCTGGGAGTCTCCAACACGATCGCCGGTCTGGATGCTATCGGCGGCGTGCCGGGAGGCATTGCCGGCGTTCCCGGTCTGCCCACCTACATCGGCCTGGGCCAGACGGCCGGGCAGCTGACGAACAATGCCTTGACCAACTGGCCGGGCCTGAACGGCATCGGGCTGGCCGGCATGCAGAACAACCCAATCATCGGCCCAAGCATCAACGCGGTTAACAACTTTGATGCCAATCTCAACCTGGGGATGGTGGCGGGGCTGCTGCTCTGGGCCTTGCTGGAAGACCGGGATTCGGCCGGTTTACAGCCGGCGGCCGTGCTGGCGGGCCTGTCGATCCACTCCGCCTCGGACAGCGATTGGTTCCGCTTCGAGCTAGGCGCGGATGGCGTGCCGGGTCAGTACGTCCGCCTTCGCTTTGATCATGACCTGGGCAACCTCGACCTGGAGCTGTACGACAGCGGCGGCACCAGTCCCCTGATCCGCTCGACCGGCCAGCAGGACCGGGAAGAGATCCTTCTCGCCGGCTTGCCCGCCGGAACGTATTACGTCCGGGTCTTCGGAACGGCCAACCCCAGTTACGAGCTGTCGTTCAGCATCACGCCGCCGGTCGCCGGCACCGGCGGCGACTGGGCTGAGCCGAACAACACTCGCCTGACCGCCCGCGACCTGCGCCAGATCGAGGGACCACGGCTGCTGACCGATCTGTCGATTTCCGACAGCGGCGACCGCGACTGGTTCCGGTTCACCACCCGGGCGGCCGGGCGGGACGGGCAGTTCGTCCGCCTGGGCTTTGACCACAACCAGGGCGATCTGGAGCTAGCGCTGTACGACGGCAACGGCAATCTGATCACCCGCTCGGAGGGAGCGACCAACGTCGAGGAAATCAGCTTCGCTGGCCGGCCCGCCGCCACGTACCACATCGAAATCTACGGCTACCAGGGCGCAACCAACCCGCATTACACCCTGACATTCAACCTCCCCGAGTTCGCCCCCGTCACCACCGTCGCCCCCGACCGGCTGGAACCGAATAACACCTTCAACCAGGCGACGAATGTGACCCTGACCGACGGTATGGCCCGGCTGGCCAATCTGACCATTCACGCCGGCGACAGCGACTACTTCCGCTTCAGCACGGCGGCCGCCGGCACCTCCGCTCATGCCGTTAGCGTCCAGTTCGAGCGCGGTGCTGGGGCTTTGCGGCTGGAGCTGTACCAGGAGCCCAATCGCACCACGCCGGTGCGCTCGGCCCAGCTGACACCGTCGCAGACCGGCCAGGTCACCCTGTCGGTTTCGCTCCAGGGGCTGTCGGCCGGCACCTATTTCGTCCGCGTCGTCGGCGAGAGCGGTACGGTCGCCAACCGCTATCAGTTGAACATCGATGCCCCGACCGTGCCCGCCGGCACGCTCGATGACTGGACCATCATGATCTACATGACGGCCAGCAACCTGGCGGCGTTCTCCGCCCGCGACATCAACGAGATGGAGCGCGCCGCCGCCCTGTTACCCGGGACCGTGAATCTCGCTGTCCTGTGGGACCAGAGTTCGGCCCCTGGCTTGCCACGCTACCGAACAGCAGGCGGCAACCAATCCGCCTGGGGCGGCGTCGGACGGGCCGTCATCCAGCCTGACCTGAACATGCTTCCGCCCGAGCTGTTCCCCTCCATCGCCACCACCTTTGATCTGATGGGTGATAGCGAGCGGAACACCGGCGACCCCAACACACTGATCGAGTTCATCAACTGGGTGGCCAACCCGACCAACGGCGTCGCCCGGGCGCGGAACTATGCCCTGATCCTGTGGGACCACGGCAACGGCTTCCGTGGGTTCAATACCGACGACAGCGACGGCCTCAACGGCGGCGCCGGCAGCGACCGCTTGACTGGGCCCGAGTTGGCCCAAGCGCTGGAAGCAACCCGCAGCGTGGCCCCGCTGAGTCTGATCGGCTTCGACGAGTGCCTGATGGCCATGACCGAGATCGTGGACCTGCTCCGGCCCTACGCCCCGGTCGTGGCCGCCTCACAGGAAATCGAGGAGGGCACCGGCTACGACTACGTGACGGCGTTCTCGGTCCTGGCCCGTAATCCCGGCAGCGTGACGGCGGCGATGCTGGGCAGCAGCATCGTGCAGAGCTACCAGCAACAGTACCGGAACAACAGCCAGGGCGCCGACACCTATGCCGCCCTCAGCACGGCCGGCCTGAGCGCCCTGAGCGCTGCCCTCCAGGCGTTCACGGCAGCGTTACCGGCCAACGCCGCCGCCCCCGAATGGACCATCGTCCGTGCTGCCCGCGATGCTGCCACCTCGTTCATCAACTCCCCGGATTATCGCGACCTCGGTCAGTTCATGGACGCGGTGGCCGCCGGGTTTGCCCCGAATCATCCGATTGCCCTGGCCGCCCAGGCGGTCCGCAATGCCCTGGACAATGCACGGATCGCCAAGACGGCCGATCAGCGCAATGTCAGTGGACTGTCAATCTACTTGCCGGCGCCGGGCAGCCGGCTGGACAGCACTTACCTGACGCAGTACCAGAACTTCCTGACCGCCAGCGGTTGGGGGACGTTCTTGCAGCGGTTCGTCAGCCTTGTACCCGGCGGGTTGCGGCGGGTCGATTGGTCCGAGTTCAACAATACCTTTGCCCAGGCCTTCAACCTGCGGCAGCTCCGCGGCAGCGGCCATGTCTTCACCGGCTTGAGCCTGCACAACGCCCTCGACCGCGACTTCTTCCGCTTCACGGTCAATGCCCAGCCGACCGCCAACTTGAGCGTCAGCACCACCTATCCAAGTACGGCCGGCTTGCGGCTGTCGCTTTATGACGCCAACCGAAACCTGCTCCGCACGTCGGCCTCCGGGACGGGCCAGGAAACGGTGACCTTCGCGCTTGCCGGTCTGCCGCCGGGCGAGACCTTGTTCTATGTCCTGGTGGAGCCGACCGGTCTTTCGCCGGTGCCAGTCTATACACTCACGGTCAATGCCCCCACCGGCGCCGGAAGCTTCGACTGGGCGCGCGGCAACGACGTGCAGGGCAAGGCGCGCGATCTGGGAACCATCAGCGAGGAGGCGGTCTTCAGCGGCCTGACCGTCGAGGGGACAACCCCTGACTGGTTCGCCTTTGAGACGCCGCGCAACGAGTCACCGACATGGGGAGTTGTCCACTTGCGCATCACCGGCAGTCAGGCGCTGACGCTGGAGCTGCGCGACGCGCAGAACAACCTGCTGCGGTCGGCGGCCGGCACCGGCGAGCTGCACCTGGAATACGCCTCGGGGGCCGGGACCTCGTACCGCCTCCAGGTCGTCGGCGCGGCCGGGATGCCGGCCACGTCGTACCAGCTGATCTTCGAGCCGCCCGGCTCCGACCTGGCCGCCTTCCCCTTCGCGGACGACTTCAACCGGGCCGACAGCCCCGCCCTCGGGTTGGGCTGGACGGAGCGCTGGGGCGACTTCACCGTTTCCGGCAACCGGGCAACCGCCGCATCGGCCCGGTCTCTGGCGACGCTCACCGGCGCTGTCGCTCTCAACGTGCGCCTCCAGGCCGATATCGAAGTCCCGGCCGTGGCGGGAAGCAGCGGCGGACTGACGGCCCGTTACTCCGGCCCGGGCAACGCCAACTGGTACTGGGGCGGGTTGGTCTTCAGTGGCGGGCAGTTCCTGGCCCAGATCCGGCGGAACGTCGGCGGGACCGAGACAACGCTCTTCTCCCTCGCGGTCGCTTCGGGCACTGGCCGGCTCCGCTTCGATGTCGTGGGCAACTCGCTGACGCTGTACTTCAATAACCAGCTGCTCGGTTCGGTCGAGGACACCGCCATCAGCCAGGCGGGCGGCCTGGGGCTGCTCGGGGCGGGAGCCGGGTTCGACAACTCCAGCGCTGAGGTAATCGTGCCGCTCCAGGCGATCATCACGCCGACCGCCAGCGGGTTCACTGCGTCCTTCAACCGGCCAATCAATCTCAACGGCCTGAACCTTTACGACGCGCAGGGGGCGGGGCTGGGGCCGGCCGACGTGACCGTGGTGGGGAACACGACCGGCCCGGTCCGCGGCTCGTTGTCCATCAACCCGGCCGGCACCGCCATTGCCTTTGTCCGCACCGGCGGCTTGCTCCCCCCCGACACCTACACGGTCACGCTCCGCAGTGCCGCCGACGCCTTCCGGGATGCTGACGGCCGCCTGCTGGACGGCAACCAGGACGGATTCCCGGGGGACAACCTCGCGACCGTGTTCTCCGTGGTCCCGTCCACCGCGGTGGTTGTCGGCGTCCCCGAGTTCGCGCGGGGCCCCGGCCAGCCGGTGGACGTGTCCGCCGCGGGCCCAGGGCTGCCGCTGCGGATTAGTGATGGGAACAATGTGACCGCCATCGACCTGACTCTGCTCTACGATGCAACACTGCTCAGTATCACCGGGGTGCAACCCGGTCCCGGCCTGCCGCCCGGCGCGACCACCACCCTGAGCATGCCTTCCCCCGGGGTGGCGGTGGTGACCTTCCGGAGCACGGCGCCGCTGAACGCGGGGCCCGCCGAGTTCGCCCTGCTGACGGCGGCGGTGCCGGACACGGCAACCTACACGGCCAAGAATTACCTCCAGGTCACCGGCGTGCAGGTCAACGGGGCCGCGGCCCGGGCAGACGACGGGATGCACGTGGTGGCCTACTTCGGCGATATCACCGGCAACGGCGGTTACAGCGCCGCTGACGCCGCCCGGACGGTCCGAATGGTGGTCGGCCTGGACAGCGGCTCGGCCGCCTACCAGCTGGCCGACCCGCTCATCCTCGGCGATGTCACCGGCAACGGCGTGCTCAACACCGCCGACGCCGTCCGCATCCTCCAGGAAGCAGTCGGTATTGACCGGCCCGAAATCCCGCCCCGCCCCGCCGGTGCCGTCATCACCATTCCCCCCGGTCCCGACCCGCTCCTGAACATCCCCACCGACTTCGCCGGCCGGCCGGGCGACACCATCACCGTGCCGGTGAACCTGGACGCCTCCGATGGCCTGGAGTCGGCCGACCTGGCGATTTCCTACGACACCAGCCGGTTGCAGCTGCTCGCTGACAGCGACATTCAGCGCGGCAGTCTGACCGGCGACTTCGACCTCTTCCTGGCCAATCGTGATGACGCCGCTGGCACTCTTCGCGTCGGCCTGGGCCGCAGCGCCGGGCCGATCACCGGCCGCGGCAGCGGCAGCGTCATCCGGATCACTTTCCGCATCAAGGACGGCGCCCCCGCCGGCCCGGCCATCATCAACTTGCGCCAAAGCCTGGAAGGGACCACCACCCAGCTCAACGAAGGGGGCCTCGACCTCAACCCCGACCCCTCCGACCAGGCCGGCGATGGGCTCGACGGCCTCATCACCGTCCAGAGCGAACCGCTGCCCTTGACCACGGTCCGAAGTGTGGTCATCAACGATGGCGCGCCGCAGCGCTCGCAGGTGACCAGTGTGACGGTCACTTTCAGCGGCGTGGTCAGCTTCACGGGCGACCCGGCGGCCGCGTTCACGCTGGTCGGGCCGCGGGGGAACATCCGACTGCGAGCGGCGGTGGGGCTCGACGCGAGCGGCACGCAGACGGTGGTGACGCTGACATTCTTCGGGCGCGGTGCCCGGACGGGGCGGCTGCCCGATGGCGGCTATGTGCTGACCATCGATGGCGAGCAAATCGTGGACGGGTCAGGGCAAGCGGTGGATGGGGACCGGGACGGTATGTCGGGGGGCGACTGGGTGGACACGTTCTTCCGGTTGTACGGGGATAGCGACGGTGACGGCGACGTGGACGAGATCGATCGGGCCGTGTTCCGATCGGTGCGGGGCACACGCCGCGGCGACCCCGGTTACCTTCCCTTCCTCGACTTTGACGGCGACGGCCGGATCAATAAGAAGGATGCCCGGCAGTTCCGGCGCCGCCTCGGCCGATCACTCGACTGAGCACCGAGCGGCCGATTGCCTTGGCCCAGCCGATGTGGAAAATGCCCCTTCGGCGTGCAGGGCGATGTGTTCCTTCCAGGGGGCCCGGCCGTCCTGGTGGTGGTCTAGTCCGGACATTCCCTGCAGTGCAGAGGTGCCCGTCTGGTCTCGCGGTCGGAGCGATACCAGTGTCGTCCCGTAGCACACCTCCTCGTGATGCCCTCATCTTAAGTTGCTCAATGGGTATGACGACGGTCGCTTATATCCAAATATCTGACAGGGATGAGTCGCGCTCGCCGGCCACCCACAGTTGAGGTAAAATGACCAAGTCTGATCGCTGGCAGAGGGCCTCACCCCTGCCGCCGTGCCGCGAACCGGAAGCGGCCGCCTGCCGTTCCCATCGTTGCGAGAGGAGGTCTCGTCCATGACACCCCGGACGTTGCTCACCCTGGTGTCGCTGTCGAGCTTGACCCTGTTCTCCCTTCCGGTGAGGGGAGCGGAGTTGGACGCCGCCGCGCGCGGCAAGAAGGCCCTCCTGGAGCGGAGTTTCATTCCCCCAAGTATCAGCATCGCGGCTTACCGGAATGCCTGGAAGCAGTGGGGCCTGAAGGAGCCGCCGGCCGACTATGCGCAGGCCTTCAGGGAACGCTACGGATTGCACCCTGCCCCCTACCCCAACAATGGCTATCCGATGGGGCTGCGCGAGGTCCGGGGGCTGTTCGGCAAGGCCCTGGCCAACGACTGCATGCTTTGCCATGGCGGCTCGATCTTCGGCAAGAGTTACGTTGGCCTGGGCAACGCCTCCCTCGACTACCAGGCGCTGTATGAGGACCTAGCAGCGGCGGACGGCCGGCCGCACAAAACGCCGTTCGCCTTCTCCAATGTCCGCGGCACCACGGAGGCCGGCGCCTTCGCCGTTTATCTGCTCAGCTTCCGCGAGCCCGACCTGCGGCTGCGCACCGAGCCGCTCGATTTCCAGCTGCGCGACGACCTGTGCGAGGATGTGCCGGCCTGGTGGCTGTACAAGAAGAAGAAGACCATCTACCACACCGGCGGCGGCGATGCCCGCTCGGTGCGGACGCTGATGCAGTTCATGCTTAGCCCGCTTAACCCGCCCTCCGCCTTCGAGAGGGAGGAGTCCACCTTCGCCGACATCCAGGCATATCTGCGGACCATTGAGGCGCCGAAGTACCCCTTGCCGATCGACCCGGCGCTGGCTCGGAAGGGCGAGCAGCTGTTCGTGCAGCACTGCGCCCGCTGCCACGGCACCTACGGCGAGGACGGGACCTATCCCAACAAGATCGTGCCGCTCGATGAGATCGGTACCGATCCGAGCCGCTACCGGGGCCTGTCGGAGGCGTTCGGCCGGCACTACAACCGGAGTTGGTTTGCCCGCGAGCAGCCGGGGTGGTTTGCCGACGACTACCCGGGCCGGTTCAC
Source organism: Gemmataceae bacterium (assembly GCA_035575035.1). Lineage (GTDB taxonomy): Bacteria > Planctomycetota > Planctomycetia > Gemmatales > Gemmataceae > DATLYH01. Next base: position 5,383 of record DATLYH010000067.1, on the reverse strand, counting down.
GGTCGGCTACCAGGCGCCGCCGCTGGATGGGGTGTGGGCAACGGCGCCGTACTTCCACAACGGCTCAGTGCCGACCGTCTACCATGTCCTGAACTCCAAGGCCCGGCCCAAGATCTTCACCCGCTCCTACCGCACCGGCATCGAGGACTATGACCCGGAGAAGCTCGGCTGGCGGGTGCAGGTCCTGGAGCGGGGCCCCGATCCGAGCCTGCCCCCCTTCGAACAGCGCAAGGTGTACGACACCACCAAGCCGGGCCGCGGCAACGGCGGCCACACCTTCGGCGATGAGCTGACGGAAGAAGAGCGGCGGGCAGTGATCGAGTATTTGAAGACGCTGTGAAAAGTCCCTCGCGGACTCGCCTGCCGACCGTGCCGGCAGCCGGTGGTCCCCGGAGCTGCCAGCCGCATCAAAGGTTACCTCCAGCTCAGCACACGGAAGATCCCCTCCCGGCGTTTGATCTTGTCCGGCAGCATGAGCAGGCGATCGCGGTAAATGCTCAGGAGCAGCCCGACAATGAAAAGGATCGCGCCGCCGATTACCATCCCCAGGGCCGCCGTCCCCATCTTCTCCGGCACATGAATGAAGGCCAGCAGGGTCACCACATAAAGCACCGTCAGGGCCCCGCCGACCAGGGTTGTGGACTTGACCCGGAAGATGACTCCGGTTCCCAACAGGAGCACGCTGACCGCCAGGAGCCCCACCTCATCGGGAGCATGAAACTCGTGCCTCCATCCGGTCAGGGCCTCTGGGAGAGGTCGGCGATAGTAGAGGACCGCGATGGCCAGCGGCAGGCCCGCCAGTAGGCTCCCCAACAACAGGCTCAGACTGGTCAGGTCGCTTTGCCGCTCTTGCTCACGGTACTCCCGATACAGGCCGAGGTGCCCCAGCACCAGCAGGAGCAGGCCGAGGACCACGCCGAAGATCTCCAGCTTCTGCCAGGGGCTCAGCAGGGCAAGACGATGCAGGATGACGAACATCAGCAAGCCTTCAGCGATGGCCATGATGATATACCAGCGCCGCCAGCCCTGATGCTGCACTAACCAGGCGGTGACCAGGCTGAGCACCATCAACTCGATCAGCAGCGACAGCAGCAGCTGGAGCGGGCTTCGCCACTCGTCGTCCCCGGCCAGGCGACTCAATTGTGCCTGACTGAGACTCAGTCGGCTCAGGGCCAGAAGCAGCGAAGCCAGGAAGGCCAGCGACATCAAGGCGTTGGCGCACTGGAAGGCGGCACCGGCCAGACCGGTCAGCTCGAAGCGCTCCAGCACGGCCAGGCGGTAGCCGAGCAACAACACGAAGCCCACCGCCGCAAAGATCAGAACGTAATACTCATGGCGAATCTCCCAGTAAAGCAGCAGTTGCCAGATCGCCGCACAGGCCATTGCCGTGCCCAGGTAAACGTTGAACCCCTGACGGCCGAGCACCCCGGCCAGGACGTAGAACACCGCCGCTTCGGCGCAGAAAGCGGCCAGCAGGAGGTTCAGCGTCTTGCCGGTGACGGGCTCCACAACCTGCGGGGTGATTTCCAGGGCAACCCAGAGAGTGGAGAAGAGCATCACCGCCGTGGCGCCATGCGCCACCCACACCAGCGGCCTTTCTGGCGTATGGCCGCGATAAAGGCGGGCAGCGACCAGGTAGCCGATCGGAATCACCATGATCAGCGGGGCCTGTTCTTCCCACGGCTTCACCCCGAGTACCCACAACAGGTCGGCCGCGGCGACCAGGGTGGCGACGGCGGTCGCGAAGAAGTAAGTGACCGACACCCATGGCAAGGTCCGCCGGTACAGATAGGCGCCGACCCGGCACGACAAGGCCGTCAGGATCAGCGCCCCGACATGAGTCCAGGTAATCTCATACGGATGCAGTTTGCTCAGGGGAGCATAAACGGCGCGGTAGTGCAGCACGACCCCTAGCAGCACCGGCAGCAGGCTCAGCACCAACCCCAGAGGCACGACCGTCCGGCTGCGCTTATCCTCCCCCGCGATCCAGTGCGAAGCGAGGTTGGCCGCCAGAGCGGTCAGGGTCAGGATAATAATAAGCATCGGCTCGGCCACGCGCAGATCCAGAAGGAGAACGAGCAGCACTTCCGCCCACAGTAAGGTGCCGGCCGCCAGGTAGATGTATCCTCCCACACGCCGCACCACCAGGTCGGAGTAGATGTAGGCGTAGGTGCCGGCCAGCACCAAGCCGAGGGCGAGCAACCGGAGTCCCCGGTCCGTCACGATGGCCGGCGGTTCAGCCAGGAACTCGATGGCGCGAAGGTTCCACAATTTCACCAGGGCCGGGTGGAGCCAACCGAACAACTGAGCGCCGAGCAGAAGCAGCAGGCCGGCACCGAGTAGCGCATGGCCCGACCGGAAAAACGCCCTGCCGAAGCGCGGGCGCGAAAACGGCCCTTCTCCCTTGGGGAAAGCCCGCTCGGTATGCAGGGCGATCAGCCCCAGCACCACCAGGAGCGTAGCAGGAGCGGCAATCTCCCAGAACTTGTGCATGTCCGCCAGGATCAGCAGTCCTGTCAGGGCCAGCCCGCCGGCTAGGACATAAACAAACAGCTCATCGCGCAGGACCAGGGCATTGGCCGCGTATAGTACGCTGATGACCAGAGCGGCCACCCACAGATGACCGTCCAGAGTGATGAGGTCATTGGCGTGATAGAACCAAAGGTTCAGCGGCATGACCAGACAGGCCAGTAAAGTGAGAGCTCGGCCGGCCATCTGGTAGCGCGTGTAGTAAATGGCAGGCCATCCCCCGAGCATCAGGGCAGCGTTGCCGGTCCCCAGAATGACCGCAACAACCAGCGGATTCTCGAAAATGCCCTGAGCCCACAGCCAAATGACCAGGCCGAGCACCAGCAGGGTGCCGCCCAGGGCTAGCAGCCATTGGATGGTGCGGGGGGCCAGCAGGACTTCCCAAAGGGGACGCGGCGACACGGCCCGGGGCCGGCGCTTCGGAACCTGGACCGATTTCACCGGCGGCTCGGCGAGAACGACCGTCGGCAAGCGGTCCTTTTCCAGCTGCTGGTTCAGGCCGGCCATGTGCTCACGGGTTATGGTCAGCAACGCGTGGGCCTGCGCGAGAGAAAGCCGGCCGGCCTCCTCGTGTTCCTTGATCTCATAGCAGAGCAGGCTCAGGTAGCGGAGGGAGCGGACTCGCGCCGTTTGCACGGGCACCCCACAAGAGGAACAGTGCGAGTCGGAAGGATCGACCGGAGCGGCACAGCTGAAACACTCCGAGCGCCGCGGCAGGTTCACGGCGGCAGGAACCGCCTGGCCGCGACGCATGACCGCGGTCCATTCCTCCAGCTGTTGGCGGTAGAGGGCATCGATCTGCTGGAATTGCTGGTTCCGGATACGGCCCTCCTTGGCCCACTGCTCCAAACGACGCCGGACGAAGGCGAGGGCCTGGCCCAGGTCAAGCCAGTCGGCGGACGCCTGGCAATGGGGACAGCCATTCGGGCTCGTGCCCAGGGGCTGATCACAGAAGGGACACCGCACGGTTTGCGGGCCGGTAGACATGGATAGATCTCCCGGTTGAAGAGAAACGAGATGTGAAATGCAAATGGTGGCGTTTGTTCTCCCCGTCGGCTGCCCGGCACGACGGACTCTGGAACTTGCCGCGGGTCAACTGCATCGACTGCGGGGAACTGCGTTTCTTGAAGAGGTTGACTGCCCGGTGGTTTTTAGCCGGGAATTGATGGATGCGACAGGCGTACAGGCGCATGGGCGACATGGAAACTGCATCCTCCGCTGCGGCCCGGAGAGGCCACAACACACCTGTAATTGTAGGGGGGCGGCAGGGAACTGCAAACAAAATCCTGGAAGTGCATGGGCGCCATCTGGGGGTGCCTCGCCAGTTGGTGGAATCTTGGTACGAAGAAAGATGTTGAGGAATGGATCGCGGGCACCCGGTGGCTGATGCAGAAGGTCCGCCGCTACCGGTCGGCGACCCGATACCTGGCCACGACTTCCTCGTCCAGATCGACGCCCAAACCCGGCTCCTCGGGCACGGCAATGTCGCCGTCGATGACGGGAAAGGTCTGCTTTGTCAACGACCGGCGCAAGGCCCCCTGCTCGACGCAATATTCAAAGTAGTGCGTGTTTGGCAGGGCGGCGACGAAGTGCAGCGAGGCGGCAAGGTTGATGCCGGTCTTGTACGAATGGTTGACGCAAAGCCGATGCCGCTCGGAAGAGTCCCAGCCAATCCGCTTGGCCCGGGCCAGACCGCCGACGCGCGTCACGTCCACCTGCACCACGTCAATGCCGCCGACGTCCATCAGCTGCTGGAATTCCTTGATGTCGCAGATCTCCTCGCCAGCGGCAATGCGCATCGGCGGGTTGCTGGCGCAAAGCCGGCCGTAGCCTTGCACGTTGTCAGGGTGGAGCGGCTCCTCCAGCCAGGTCAGGTTGAACGGCTCGAACTGCTTTGCCCGCCGGATGGCGGTGGCCGTGTCCCAGCAGAGGCCGGCATCAACCATCAACTCCACCTCGTTGCCCAGACCGGCGCGGGCGGCCCGGACATGAGCGATGTCGCTAGCCTCGTTCTGGCCCATGGGGCCCCAGCCAAACTTGACCGCGCGGTAGCCCTGATCGGCCAGCTCACGGGCGATGCGCTCGGTCTCTGCGGGGGTGTCGCCGAACAGGATCGAGGCATAGGCGCGAAAGCGTTTGCGGAAGCCGCCGCCCAAGAGTTGATAGACCGGCCGGCCCGTCGCCTTGCCGACGATGTCCCACAGGGCGATCTCGATGCCACTCATCGCCTGGATGACCGCCCCTTGCCGGCCGAAGAAGATGGTCCCCTCGTACATGCGGTGGACGAGGCGGTCGATCTCGAAGGGGTCCTGACCGAGGACGCACTCGGCCAGGCCGCGGCAGATCTTGTGCGACAAGGGCGCCTCGATGATCGCCTTGGCCACCAGTGCCGAGGAATCGACCTCGCCGATGCCGGTGAGGCCGGCGTCGGTATGGACCTTGACGACCAGGGTTTCCTGACTGCCGTCGCAGCGCTCGTTGACCTCGGGCAGGCGTAGGTGGATCGGCTCAACACGGGTGATCTTCATGGCCAGGGTCGCTTTCGTTGCTCATCGGCGATCCAACGGACGAAGGAAAAGGGCGAATGCAGCGCATTGTACCGTTTCTCGTCACCGGTTCGGAATTCCTCCTTCTTCTCGGCTAACGCAATGTAAATGTCGAAGACATTCCCGAACACATCAACCTTGTCGCTACCCACCCACTCAGCGATTTCTGGAGCGTTTACAACGCGATCGGCTGCATGGCCAAGCAGAAATGCATCCCGCAGCTCCTCCGCGATCTGCTGCACGTTGCGAAAGAAGAGCCCGGCCGCTCGGGGCCTCGCTTCACCCAGAAGTGGCGCTAACGAGTCACT
>DATLYH010000066.1:0-6695 GCA_035575035.1 Gemmataceae bacterium | reverse complement strand
GCGCCACCGCCTCGCCGACCAGGGCACCCAGCGGGCACGGTTCGCGCCGGGGTGTCCGGCCGCTGCCCAGGTCGAGGAAGCGCTTGACGGCGGCCTCCAGCAGGGCAAGCTGGCGCAGGGCCACGTCGAGGGCTTCTGCGTCGGCGCTACCGGCACAGGTGCGGGCGTGGAGCTGCACGGCCAGGCGGGCACCGGTGACGGCGTTGCGCAGCTGATGGGCTAGCCCCGCTCCGAGTTGGCCCAGCAACCGGAGCCGTTCGCTTTTCTGGACCGTTTCCTGGAGCTGGGCCAGCCGCTGGGCCATCTCGTTCACGGAACGGGCAAGGTCGCGGATCTCGTCGTTGCCCGCCGGCAGCGGCATCGGGCTGAAGTTGCCCGCCGCGATCTGGCGCGTGCGCCGCTCCAACTCCCCGATGCGCCGGCCGAGCCGCCGGCCGACACCGACCGCCAGGGCCACCGACGCCAGCCCGACAAAGCCGCCCAGGAGCAATGACGGCCGGATCGCCTGCCACAGCGCGTCGCGCCAGAGCGAAACCGGATAGAGAATGTATAGCGTGGCCCCTTTGTTCGGTCCGCGGCGGACCTGCACTCCGCTGCAGAAGTACTGGCGCCCGTCCAGGGTGATGACCGGGCCGAGCTTCAGCGCCTCCGGGTCGTCACAGACCGTCTCTCCGGGCGGCGGCTCGATGGCAGCGGTCAGGGTGGTGGCGGGCGGCTGACGCTCGGAGACCAGCAGGTAATCTGCGCCGGAAAGGCTCTTGGTCATTCGCAGGATTGGGTCGGTGAGCGGGAAGTGAGCCTCACTGAGGGTTCGTCCGATGTCGCGCACCTGGGTTTCGATCTGTCTCCGGGCCCGCTCGGCCGCGGCGAAGGCGGTCCAGGCGCTGACGCCGGCCGCTCCCAGCAACAGCGTCAGCAGAGGGACCAGGAGTTGATAACGGATGGGCCACCGCATGAGAGGACCTGCCCGGGGCGACACCGGGGCCGCCGCGGCCGCGAGTTCCAGCGCCGGCGGTCGGCCGCACAGCCCCACTCTGGTTGAGGGTAACCCGGCGAGCAGGGGGACGCAAGTTGACCTGCCGCGAGGGGTGCCGTGCCGCACGGGCGAGGTCCGGGAGATAGCACCCAAAAGCGCCCACGCCGGTCATGCCTCACTTTCGCATGGCCTTGAAGCCAGAAGCGCGAGCGAAAGTAGTGCCTTGGTCTTTGCTCGTGCTTCTGGCTGCTCTCGCCGGGGTTTCCCGCGCGCTGGAACGACGGCCGGCGCCGTGAGGCTGGTTCTGCCGTGCGCGGTCCTATTGGCACATGAAAATATGCTAGGTTAGCAATGTCTGATAAACACCTGCGCCTGATTTTGATTGTGGAGGAACGGATCCATGAACCCCCAGCCGGATTGGACGCCCGCGCAATGGTTTAACGAAGCAGTCCGCTGCTACATCGAAGGACACCAGGCCTGTCCCTGGTGCGACGGAAGCCATCGGGTCTTCAAATCGGAGCGGGCCGGCCGGCTCGATTTCTATTGCTACTGCTGCGACTTTTACGTCGGCTACGAGGAACAGACCGATTGCTATCACGTTGTCCCGGGCAGACAAGACGCGGCAGCCGAGCGGCATCGCGTCGCCGGCTGCTTCTGACCTGCGCAAGAAAGCCGGTCCACTCCCACTGGCCGATTTGGTTTGGACGCTGCAGCCCGAGACCCTGGCACCGTCCGACCGCCTTGGGTGTCACTGCGGTGATGCGCGGAGCGCCCACTTCCCTCACACGCGATGAGGCTGCCGGCCGGGTTCAAGCGGCGTGAACACGACTGCCGGCGGACCGGCTGCTGCGGCGGCGGCAGGCCTCGACCAGGCCGCGGAAGAGCTGGATGTCCAGACCGGACGCCGTCTCCGAGGCCGGGTGCCACTGCACGCCGACGGAGAACCAGCCGGAGCTTTCCGCTTCGATGGCCTCGATGACGCCGTCCAGAGCGCGGGCACTGACCCGGAAGCCGCGGGCCACGCGCTGGACCGCCCGCCGGTGCTCGCTGTTGACCGCCACCTCTCCCTCGCCGTACATCTCGGCCAGCCGGGTGCCGGGGACCACCGTGATGGCATGCCGCACCCCCTTCTCGGGCGGATGGCGATGTTGCAGCGCCTCGGGCAGGTCATGCGGCAGGTCGGCGTAGACCGTCCCGCCATAGGTAAGGTTCAGCACGTGCATGCCGTGGTCCACCCCCAACAAGGGGAGTTGATGCCGCCGGCACCACTCGCAAAGCCGCTCCCCATCGCGGAGCTGCCCTGGATCGTCCGAGTCGCTTCCCACGAGGAGCACCCCACAAAGACCATCGAGGATGTCGTCCCAGGACCGGCCGCGGATACCCGGCTCGATCATGACCGGCTGGCCGCCGGCCGCGGCGAGGGTGGCAGCATAGCCGGCCGGCCACAGTCCGCAACCGTGCCGGGCGTTGGCGGGTGTGTCATCGGAACCGTAGATGCCGATGGGAAGGGGAGAGACGTTCGCAGGCATGGAGGACTCCTTTCCTCGAAAGGTAGACAAGGATGTCGGTGATCCGGGGACCAACCGTGTCGGATCACCTCGGTAGTTGCAGAGGATATTATAAACGGGGTTTGACCGATGGCCAGAAGAAAAGAGCCTGGCGCATCAGCGAGGGGAACGTTCCTGTGAGCCTGGAGCGTCAGCGACGGGCAGGGCAGGCCGTCTCCCCGCCTCGCACGGCACTAATGAATTGCATATCGTTGCGATGCCCTGGGTTCTAAGCTGGTTAGGACCAGGCCGTTGACATGAACCGGCGCTGGTCGATAACCTTTTGGCACAGGTCCGGATAACACACCCCCGGGAAGGTTCTCTCGGGGAAACGACGTGGAGGTTCTCTCCGTCATGAGGCGTCTGTGTCGGCCGGCGCTGACATCGGTCGAGTTGGCCGTCATCGCCGCCATTGTCGCGATCTTGGCGGCGCTGTTCCTCTCCGCCGTGCAGGCGGCACGGGAGTCGGCCAACCGCTCGCAGTGTCAGAACAACCTGCGGCAGCTCGCCCTGGCCGTCCACCACTTCCACGAAGCTCGCGGCACTCTCCCAACCTACTGCGGCATCCATCCGGCGGTCCAGAACCGCGTGGGGGCCGCCGACAATCCCCGGGCGGTTTACGGCGGTTGGCTCGCTCACCTGCTGCCGTTCGCCGGCGCGGATGACCTTTACCGGGTCATTCACGAGGACATCAAGACCAAGGGACGGAACACGCCCGAGTGTCGGACGGTCATCACGCCGGCCACCGGCACCTGGGTCCCCGGCACCCCGGGAGAGGAAGGCCGGTGGGAGCCGCCGCGTCGCCGGGTGATCGACGACCCTGGGGTGCTCGAGTGGGTGGTGGTGCAGAGGCAGAATGGCTACCACACGGCGGTCCTGCAGGTGGTCGGCCAGTCGTGGCACTGGGAGCCGGCCGACAGCCGATGGATCGAGGGGACGCGCGGCCGACCGGGCTACTGGGACCCGCCGGGATCGGGGCCGCGCAAGATCACCGTTTACGAGCCGGCCGGCATCTGGCTGCCCGAGGTGCGCTCGCATCGCTTCCCGCAGTTGCTCTGTCCCTCCGATCCCAGTCCGGCGTCGGACCCCGAGACGACGCGCGGCCTGGTCTATCAAGGAGGCGAAGATCCGCCCTGGGGAAGTATCAATTACCTGGCCAATTGGTGGGCCCTGGCCGGCGGCGACCTGAAGGCCGGCTGGACCGCGCCGCCACAGCCTTTGGCGACCATCCGCGACGGCCAGTCGAGCACCATCCTGTTCGCCGAGGGCTACGCCTGGTGCGACGGCATCGGCCGCATCGCCCTGTATCCTCCCAACCAGCATAACTTCGGCCTGAGCCAGGCCCTGCCCAACACCACCAACCAGGTCCACATCGACGGGCAGACGTTCACCCTAGGCAGCTTCCCGCACGGCTACCCCAACACCTGGATGTTTCAGGTCCGGCCGTTGCCACACTCCGTGGCCGAGTGCCGCCCCGGCGCCAACTGCTGCAACCGCTGGGTGGCACAGACCGGCCACTCGGCCCTGAACGTCGCCTTGGTGGACGGCAGCGTCCGCTCCATCTCGGCCCGGGTTTCGCCCGACACCTGGCGGCGCCTCCTCCAGCCGCGCGACGGCGAGGAAGTCGGCGGCGACTGGTAGCGCGGCCGACACCCTTATTAATCCCTATCATGAGAATCAGCTTCTCTGGATCGGGAACTACGTATCCTTGGGCCGCTCCTCATTGCTGCGACAAGCGGCGGCATGGCAGTTGCACATCAGAGCCCAGGGACCGCATGGAAGGAGGGCGACCATGCTTGAGCTGCTGGCGCGCCACTGGTGGCTGCTGGCTCTGCGCGGCCTCTTGACGCTGCTGTTCGGCATCCTGGCCCTTGTCTGGCCCGGCCCCACCCTAACGGTACTGATCCTGTTCTTCGGCGCTTATGCGTTCGTGGACGGCATCTTCGCCCTGGTAGCGGCCTTCACGCATCGGCCGGGCTCGCACTGGTGGGCCTTGCTCCTGGAAGGTGTGGCCGGGATAGGCATCGGGGTCATCACCTTCCTCTGGCCGGAAATCACCGGGGCGGTGCTGCTCGCCCTGATCGCGGCCTGGGCCCTGGTCACGGGGATCTTTGAAATCGTCGCCGCCATCCGGCTGCGGGCGGTAATCGAGAACGAGTGGCTGCTGGCGCTGAGCGGCGTCCTCTCCGTGTTGTTTGGCGTGGTCGCGCTTGTCTGGCCGGCCAGCGCCGCGCTGGCAATCATCTGGATCATCGGCGCCTATGCCATTCTCTTCGGCGTTCTCCTTCTGATGCTTGCGTTCCGACTCCGGAACCTGGGCAGCGGCGCTCCTTCACCCCTTTCTCTCGCCTCCTCCGAGGAGGATAGGGGAAGGGGTGAGGGAACTGTCTTGGGAAGCTGAGGCTTGGATCAGGCGGCTTCGCCGACGTGGACAGGAGGAGGCGTACCGACGGACTGGGGACAGCACCGGCGAGGGGGCGGTCATGCCGCAGATCTTCCACCGCAGTTTCAACACCCTCTCCAAGGTGAGCATCTTCGGCGCCGTCTTCATCCTGGCGGCGGTGGGGTGGGTGCTATACGTGCTCGGCCGATCTCCCTACGTGACCCAGGCTCACATTGCCCGAGTGCAGCCGGTCCCCTTCAGCCATGAGCACCACGTCGGCCAGCTTGGCATTGACTGTCGCTACTGCCACACCACGGTCGAGACCGCGCCATTCGCCGGCATGCCCGCGACCAAGGTGTGCATGAACTGCCACCAGGAAATCTGGTTCGGCAGCGCCATGCTCGAGCCGGTCCGCCAGAGCTACCGCGACAACCGCCCGATTGTCTGGGAGCGGGTGCATAACCTGCCGCAGTTCGTCTACTTCGACCACAGCATTCACGTAGCCAAGGGAGTCGGTTGTGTCGAGTGCCACGGCCGGGTGGACCGGATGCCGCTGCTGTACCAAGACAAGACGCTCCTGATGGAGTGGTGCCTTGACTGCCACCGCAACCCGGCGCCGCACCTGCGGCCGCGCGACAAGGTGTTCGACATGGCCTGGCAGCCGCCCGCCGACGACCCCGGCCTGGGGGAGCGGCTGATGGCGCAGTATCGGGTCAAGGGACCCGACCAGATCACCAGTTGTTCAACGTGCCACCGATGAGCCGCATGAGTCAACCCCTGGACTGGGATACGATCCGGCGCCGCCTGATGGCCGGAGGCCCGCAGTTCTGGCGCGGCCTGGAGGAGCTGGCCGAGACCGACGCCTTCCGCGAGATGATGCACCGCGAGTTCCCTGAACAGGCGGCGACATGGACCGACCCGATCAGCCGGCGGCGCTTTCTGATGCTCATGGGGGCGTCGCTGGCTTTGGCCGGGCTGGCCGGCTGCGGCGCTCAGCCGCCGGTCGGCAAGATCGTTCCCTACGTCCGGCAGCCCGAGGCGCTGGTCCCCGGCAAGCCGCTCTACTTCGCCACGGCCATGACGCTGGGCGGCCTGGCGACCGGGCTTTTGGTCGAGAGCCACGAAGGGCGGCCGACCAAGGTTGAGGGGAACCCGAAGCACCCCGCCAGCCTCGGCGCTACCGATGCCTTCGCGCAGGCCTCCATCCTCGGCCTGTACGATCCTGACCGCTCCCAGACGATCACCTACCTCGGCCGGCCGCGGGGCTGGAGCGAGTTCCTGGCCGATAGCCGGCTCCGCGAAGCGCTGCGGGAGCAGCGTGAGCAGAAAGGGGCGGGACTGCGCATCCTGACGGAGACAATTACCTCGCCGACCCTGGCCTACCAGATTGCCGGTGACCACGACAGCGCCCTGCTGCGGCAGTTCCCGGAGGCGCGCTGGTATCAGTACGACGCCGCCCGCAGCGACCATGTCCAGGAAGGCGCGCGGCTGGCCTTCGGCGCGTACGTCAACACGGTCTACGACTTCACGGCGGCCGACGTGGTCGTGGCGCTGGACGCCGATTTCCTGTCGTGCGGCCCGGCCCACCTGCGTTACGTACATGATTTCATGAGCCGGCGGCGGGTCCCCCTCACCCCTAACCCCTCTCCCCCCGCGGGGGGAGAGGGGGGCAAGAGTTCCTCCCCTCGCCCCCGCTTCGGGGGAGAGGAGGACAAGCTGTCCGCCCCTCGCCCCCGCTTCGGGGGAGAGGGGGGCAAGAGTTCCTCCCCTCGCCCCCGCTTCGGGGGAG
>DATLYH010000065.1:0-51962 GCA_035575035.1 Gemmataceae bacterium | reverse complement strand
CCCGGGAATCAAGCCGCTGACGGAGCAGGCGCATGACAAGCCCCCGGTGGTCGCGTGCTCCACCGGGGGCATCCAACAGACGAGGGCGAAGGAACGTAACGTTTTTTCTGTCCGGCCCCGCGATATGCCGGGCAGCAGGCGTGCGCCCGAGGGGTCCCTACCCACCCCCCGGGCAAAGGACCAATGCACCGCTTGCTGCAAGGGAGAGTCCATTCTCCCCTCTTGGTCCGCCACGGAAACCGGAGAAAATCCGTACCGAATGCAGAATCAGGAGGCGTTCGGTGTAAGCGGTTGAATGGCCGGGGTGGAGTGTGGCACCGGCTGTCAGCTGGTACCACGATGCCCTAGCCACCCCGGAGGGCACAACAGAGCCTGGAAGCCGGCATCTAACCGTACTTCGCGCGCAGCCGCGCGGCCGCCTCGACCTCGTTCTTCAACTTCTGATAAACCTCGTCGATGTTGACGACAGCGGCCGAGCCGGGCGCGAAACCGCAGTCCGGGTTGAGCGTGATCCGCTCCGGGGCCACATATGCCAGCGCCCGCTCCACGCGCTGAACAATCACATCGACGGCCTCAACCTCGCCGGGCTGGGTACTGACGCAGCCTAGGCCAATCTCGAAGTCGTCGCGCAGTTGCCGGAAGACCGATGCGTCGCCGGCGCCCGGAGCGGTGAACTCCATCGTCAGGTGATGCACTTTGAGGCGGTTCAACTGACTGAGGATCGGCTCGTAGCCCCCGCGGAACTGGGCCTCGCCGCGGGCGCGGGCGCCGGCCCGGCGGCAGAGATGCACCGCCAGCTTGACGCCGCCGATTCCCTCGACCACCTGGTTGATCATGTCGGCCGCGAAGTCCGCCGCCCGATCGGGGTCGTCGTAGCGGGCCCGGACATCAGGATCGACGAACAGACACAGGTGCGGATCGTCGATCTGGACGATGTTGACCCCCTCATCGCGCAGCAGCTCTAGCTCGCGCCGCAGGAGCGGCACACAGTCGCGGACGAAGTCTTCGCGCCGGGGGTAAGCGGCGGCCGAGCGCACCGGGTCCCACATCCGCTCGCCCAAAAGTGCCGGCGCCGGCAGCGTGGCCTTGATCTGCCGGCGGGTGATCTGCTTCAGGAACGCCACCTCCCGGGCGATGAAGCCGGGGTTTTTCGGCGCCAGCCGGTCCACCACGACTGTCCAGGGACGGCCGTCGGCCGGGTTGCGGCCCACGTCGAAGCCGTGGGCCAGCTCCGCGATCACGCCGATATACGACCGCCGCCACCACTCGCCATCGGTGACCACATCGAGGCCGGCGCATTCTTGCAGCGCCACCACCGACTGTATCGCGGCGCGCATCAGCCGCTGATACTCCTCGGGCGGCCGGGCCTCCTCGGTGTTGATCAGGTCCTTGACGTAAGCGGGCCGGGGCATCGAGCCAACTACCGAGGTCGGGAACAGACGCGGGCCGCTCATCATGGCACCTCCGCGGCATGCTTCAGCCAGTGGCGGCGAGCGTAATCGAAGTCCTGCTGGGTGTCCACCTCGATATAGCCGCCCGGCGTATCGACATGGGCCAGGCGCTCGCCGGCCTCAATCATTTCCTGGAAGAGCTGGATCAGGTAAGCCTTCTCGAACGACCGGGCCTCGCGGAAAGGCCGGCCGGCGTACTGCTGTCGGCAACGGTGGTAATGCTGGCGCAGCTGGGCCGTCCCCCGGGCCGAGAACTTCGCCACGCCAATGTACTCGCCGTGGGCCTCGGCGGCAGGGATGTCACGGTGGATGCGGGTGATGGCCCCGTCGCGGACCGTGACCTTCTCCGCATCGTCGGTGGGGTGGTCGGTGCGCTCTCGGTAGCGGTCAAGCCAGCGGGTATCGACCACTAGGGCCATGTCTTCCGCGCTGGCCAGCAACCGTCGGATGACGCCTGGGGTGAAGAGGATGTCGGCGTAGCAGCAGACGAAACCGTCGGCCATCAGGTCCTCGGCGTAGAAAAGCGAGGCGAGGATGTTGTTGTTCTCCCAGTCGGGATTGTGGCGGAAGGTGAGGTGGGGGTAGTCGCGGCGGACCTTGTCGATCTGGTAGCCGCCGATGAAGCCGATGCGGTCGATGCCGTTGGCGCGGAAGGCGTCGAGGGTCCAGTCGAGGATGCGCCGACCGGCGACCTCCGCGAAACACTTCGGCGCATCGGCAGTCGTCGGCATCAGCCGCTTCCCCCGCCCCGCACCGATAATGATCGCCTGCATGGTGGTCCTCCTTCGGTGTCCGTGCTGCTTGCGGCTTAGCGGTCGGCCCGGGCGGTCGCATTCCAGAGCAAGGCGGCGGCCAAAGCAGCGACCAGCGCCCAGCCGGCCCAGACGTAAATGGCCACTTGCCAACCCCAGGTCTCCTTGTCGAGGACGCGGCCGGTAACCACATCTCCTGCCGCTGCACCCATGTAGCCGAGGAAGTTAACGAAGCCGGCGGCCGCCGCCGACGTCCCTCGCCGCGCCAGGTCGGCCGGGGCCGTGCCGACCAGCAGAACCTGAGGCCCGTAGATGCAGAAACCAATCACCATCAAGAGCGGGATGACCCAGGAGCCGCCCTCCCGGGCCGCCGTGTGGTAGAGCGGCGTCAGACCGGCAAGGACCAGGAGCAGCAGGCAGATCACCGGGGCCCGGCGCCCACCGAAGAAACGATCCGTGGCCCAGCCAGCCAGGTAAACACCGGCAACGGCACCGACCGGGAGCAGCGCATACTTGACCCCGGATTCGCCAATCGGCGACTTCTGGACCTCCTGGAGATGGGTCAGTCCCCAGTCCAGGTATCCGAAGCGGCAGGCGTTCAGCAACCCCAACGAAAGCCCCAACAACCAGAGGGCAGGGTTCTGAAGCGTCAGGATGATGTTGTCGAAAAATGAGCCGGGCCGGGACGCTGGATATGCGCGCGGATGATCTGCCGCCTGGTTAGCGCTGCTGTGGTCCTGGGGAGATTCGTCGAGGACGAGCAGCATGAAGATGGCCGTCAGGGTCAGCAGTCCCGCCGGCACGAAAAGGGCGGCCCGCCATCCCTGCCATTGCACCGCCCAAGTCGCCACGAGGAAGGTCAGCCCCAGTGTTACCTGATAACCGGTGCCGATCAGACCGATGGCCCGGCCGCGCCGAAACACCGGGACCCAGTTGGCCACGACGCGCATGCAAGGCGTCCAGCCCAGCGATTGAGCGTAGCCGTTGCATGCCCAGACGAACAGCAGAAAGTAGAAGCCGGTACCCAGGCCGAACAAGACGTTCAAGGCCGCCGAGCCGAGCATGCCTAGGGCGAGCAGGACCCGCGGAGAGAAGCGCTCTGCCAGCTGCCCATTCAATCCCTGACCAAGCCCGTAGGCAATCTTGAGCGAGGCCAGGATGTAGCCGACCTGTTCCTTGGAGAGGTCCAAGCCCCCTTTTTCCAGGGGGAGGGTCATATCCTTGGCGGCGGCCGAGAGGTTGGTGCGGCAGAAATAAAACGCGCCGTACGTCAGCCAGAGGACCCAGATGACGGCCCGCTCGCGCGGGAGGGGCACGTCGGCGGATGGGGCGATGGTGGCTTTCTTGGGATCGATGAACACGGTTTCTCCGACGCTCGGGCGGCGGATCAGGGGACCACCGGCGGCCGAGCGATCCATTCCGGGCTTGAATCACTTCCAGGCAGGCTCCATTATGCCGCCGTCGCGGGCCGTTGCAATGGCGCCGGCGGGGAGCCGTGTGCTAGAATGTCCCAGACGCTCAATCCCGGACGTTCGGGTGCCTCTGCCGCATGCGCTGGTCTATCGTCCGTCTCATCTGGCTGCGCGAGCTGCGCGATCAGCTCCGCGATCGGCGGACCGTCTTTATGATGGCCGTCCTGCCGATCCTGCTTTACCCGCTGCTGGGGCTGGGCCTGATCCAGTTCGCCTTCCTCCTCAGTGACAAGCCCAGCGTCATCGGCGTCTACCCTGGGTCGGACGGCGAATTCCCGCCCCGAACACCTCCGGGTGCCGGCCTAAGTCCTGTCTCGGCGGCCGCCTGTTTCGCCCTGGCCGGCCCGGGAGGCGGACTGGACCGCCTGGTCGGTACCGCGGTCCTCGTTCAGGCCAGCCAGCTGCGGCTGGACTATCCGCTCCTGATCAGCGACGGCAAGTTTACCTCCATCTTCTACCCACCGGCCCCGGGCGGCGAGGCCCGACTGTTGGAGCGGGCGGTCGGCGGCGAGGGCTGGCTGCGTGTCGTCTTCCTCGACCGCCCCGACCGCGCCCCGCTGGACGACAAGGAGGTGGACCTGATCCTCTCCGCCGAGACCGATTTCTGGTCCCGCCTGGAGGCGGGTGAGCGCCCTGTGCTGGAAATCCAGTCGCGCGAGGGGGACGAGCGGTCCCAGACGGCCCGCAAGCGCATGCATGCCGTGCTCGAAAGGTGGACCAGGCAGATCCGCGAAGTCCGCTTCCTGCGCCACGGGCTGCCAGCTGACTTCGACAGCCCTTTCACCATCAAGGACCCGGAGCGGGCCAAGTCTTCCAGCGCTGCGGCGGCCGACGATCTCTTCGACATGCTGGTGCGCGTCTTTCCGTTTGTGCTGGTGATGTGGTCGCTGGCGGGGGCCCTTTACCCGGCGGTCGATCTCTGCGCCGGCGAGAAGGAGCGCGGCACCATGGAAACCTTGCTCATCAGCCCGGCCAGCCGGACGGAGATTGTCTGGGGCAAGTTCCTGACCATCTGGATCTTCAGCGCCGCGACGGCCCTGCTGAACCTGGCCAGCATGGGGGCGACGACGGCGCTGCTGAGCGGCCTGCTGCCGCACGCCATCCTTCGGCCAGCGGCCCTGCTTTGGTGCGTGCTGCTGGTGCTGCCGCTGTCGGCCTTCTTCAGCGCCCTGTGCCTGGCGGTTGGGGCCTATGCCCGCTCCTCCAAAGAAGGGCAGCACTACCTGATGCCGCTCTTCCTCTTGACCATGCCGCTGATCTTTCTGACGTTGGCCCCGGGGGTGGAGCTGAGCCCGCTGTATAGCCTGGTGCCGGTCACCGGCGTGGCCCTGTTGTTGCAGCGGTTGATGGCGGCCGCGTCGCTCGACCAGGTTCCCTGGCTCTATTTTGGGCCGGTGCTGGCGCCGATGGTGCTGTACGGCTGGCTGGCGCTGCGCTGGGCCATCGACCAGTTCCAGCGCGAGGAGGTCCTCTTCCGCGAAGCGGAGCGGCTAGACCTGCGGCTATGGCTGGGGCACCTTTTCCGCGACAAGGAGCCGCTTCCCTCCAGCGGGCAGGCGTTCTTCTGCTTCGCCCTGATCATGGTGCTGCAATGGTTCGCGCTGGGGCTGGGAAGCCAGCTGTCGCTGCTGACCCGGGCCGGCGTCAGCCTGGTCGCTTTCGTCGCTACGCCGCCGGTGCTGATGGCCGTGATGTTGACGACCAAGCCGAGGCACGGGCTGGCCCTGCGCTGGCCGGCGCCGAAGGCCTGGCTGCTGGCAGTGCTCTTGGCAGTGCTGCTGCTGCCGCCGCTGGCCGAGCTAACCCGGCGCCTCCTGGAGCAGTTCCCCGACCTGAAACGCCTGCTGACCGAGAACTCGCCGCTGGCCGATGCCCTGGTGTCGGCGGCCGGCCATGATCCGCTGGGGCGGCTGCACTACTTTCTGGTGCTGGCCCTGTTGCCGGCGGTCTGCGAGGAGCTGGCCTTCCGCGGTTTCATCCTCACTGGGCTGCGCGGCCGCTTCCGCCCCTGGACCGCTATTCTTCTCTCCAGCTTCCTGTTCGCGCTGCTGCACCTGAACGTCTTCCAGTTTCTCCCCAGTTTCTTCCTGGGTGTGGTCCTCGGATTGCTCGCGGTCCGCACCTCGAGTGTCCTGCCGGGAATGCTCTTCCACCTGCTGCACAACACCCTGGTCATCATCCCGGTGTTGCTAGGAGGTCAGCTCGGTCGGGAAGACGTGGTGGTACCGTCCGAGGTCCGACTGGCGGTGGCGATCGGGTGCGCCCTGTTGGCAGCGCCGATCCTAGGTCGGATGGCCTGGCGCATCCGCCAGGTGGACCGGCCGACCCGGCCGCAGCCGCCCGAGCCGGAGCCGACCGCCGAGCCGATGAGCAGCGTGCCTGCGCGGTGATCCCGGCAGGCGGCGGATCAAGAGCGTTTCGGGAGCCGAGCCTTGCCAGTCAACCTGTTTTCTCAAGGAATCTGCCAATCTTCCAGGGCCAGACCAGGAACCCGACTGAATTCGGCGGTGTTGTGTGTGACCAGGGTAAGGTTGTTGGCCAGGGCAATGGCGGCAATCAGTAAATCGTTGGGACCGATCAGCGTGCCCAGACCAAACAGGTGAGCCCGGACTCGGCCGTATTCCTCAGCGGTCGAGTCGTTGAAGGGGAATGAGATGAATTGGCGACAGAATGCCTGCACCAGACTCAGGTTCCTTGCCGCGTTGGCACTGCGGTGGGCACCATACGGTAGTTCGGCCACTACGATAGAACACAGGACAACGCTACCTGGGGGAGCGACAGCTAGCCGGGCCGTGACCGGTGAGGCGGCACCGCGCCGGAGATGGTCAATGCAGGAATTAGTATCCAGTAGATGAATCACGGCAGCTGCTCGCGCTGTTCATAGGAGCCCTGATCGTGTCGCTGAAAAGTTGGATCGGTGATGCTTCCCGCTGTGGACAGGATGAACTGTCGCCATTCCTCCTGGGTCATGCGGTGCGGCGCGGCCACCGCTGCTGGAACGACGGTGACGGTCACGCGCTGGTGTTCGGGTAGGTCAACCGGCTGCAAGGGACGGAAGACCCCATTCTCGTAGACGGCTTCTACCTGGATACTCATGGCCATTGCCTCCCGGGCGTATCATACCGGGGATAAGCCCCGCCTGTCGAGGATGCACGACCTGGCGCATCCGCCGGGTAGCCTGAACAGCGTGTCTGCGCGGTGATCCCGGCAGGCGGCGGAGGGTAACGGCATGATTCGCGGTCTGTACCTGGTGGAGCTGACCGTCGCCGATTGGCCCGCTGCGGTGGCGTGGTACCGCGACTTGCTGGGCCTGGCGTTGCTACTCCGTGACGAGGTCAACTGCTTCGCCCTGTTGCGGGCAGGGGCGGGCCGGCTGGCACTCAAGGCGGGGCGGCCGGACCCCGGCTCAGTGCTGCTGACATTCGAGGTGGACGACCTGCCCGCCGAGTTGCAGCGCCTGGCCGAGCAGGGCGTCGTGTCCGAATCGCCCCTCAAGGCCAGTCCGGAAGGATACCGCCGCGCTCTGCTCCGCGACCCCGACGGACATCGGCTCTGCTTGTTTGACTGGAACGCGCCGGCAGCCGGTCATTGATGCCGTCCGTCGCGGTGTCGGCGGCTGTCAACTGCACTCCTGATTGGGCCGTGCTGAGTAGAGACGGCTTCGTGGGTCAAGGCAGATTCTAACCGAAATGCCTTTCTCCTTCTGGTGCCCGTCTCTGGGTCCGATTTGCCAGAGTTTTTCGGCACTTACGGCCGCCGGGCCGGCCAATCCGTCGGTATCCGCAGCAGGGTGCCGGGCCGCACTTGCAGCGTTTCCAAGAAGGCGCTTCGCGGCACCCCCGCGCTGATGGCGGTCGCCGCCAGGCCCGCGGCAAAGGTCGTCGCCAGGCTGGTGCCGTACGGCCCATCCTTCGCCGCCGGCACGTCATAAGCCAGCACGTCCGGCTTGATCGTCAGGTCCTGATTCATCGGCGGGCCGCCGGCGCTGTAGGGTTGGGGCCGGCCAGCGCGGTCGGCGGCACCCACCGTGATGACCCGGTGAGCATCGGCGGGGATGCCCAGGCTTCCCCCTTCGAAACCGCGGCCGGGCCGATCGGTGGTAAAGTCCGCGAAGACCGCCCGCCCCGGGCCGGCCAGCGTTTGCACGAAGATCCGCGGCCGCAACTCGCTCGATTGCTGCGCGGCCGGAAGGGTCGGCATGCCGCGCGGCCGGGTCCCCTCCGGCGCCCGGCCTTCCACCCGCAGCGCGTACCGGCCGCCCGCCTCGGCAGTGAATTCCACTGACTGCTCGTAGGTCGCCGCTGTCGGCTGATTGTCGAGCCGCAGCGGCACTCCCGCCGATTGGGCCACTACCTCGAAGTCGTCGGCAGGCAGGTTCGTTCCCGAGGGGTCGCGCTGGCGCAGGATCACCAGCCGCAACTCGGCTAGCGGCACCCGGTAGACATCCTCGCCGCGTCGCAAGAACGTCGGGTCATGCGCCTCGCGCCATTGAATCGAGACCCGCAGCCGGACCTTTGCCGGGATGTCGGGGACGGTCCCATGGCCATCCCCCTCACCCCTCCCCCTCTCCCCCCAAGGGGGGAGAGGGGAATCCTTTTTCCTCTCCTCTCCCTCTCCCGAGGGGAGAGGGGAATCCTTTTTCCTCCCCTCTCCCGGGGGGAGAGGGGAATCCCTTTTCCTCTCCTCTCCCTCTCCCGAGGGGAGAGGGGAATCCTTTTTCCTCCCCTCCCCCGGGGGGAGAGGGGAATCCCTTTTCCTCCCCTCTCCCTCCCCCGGTGGGAGAGGGGTTGGGGGTGAGGGGGGCCGGTTGCCAGGCCAGAAAGTTCAGCTCCGGCGACCAGCGGCCCTCCGGTAGCGGTATCCCCCTCAACCCTTCCCCCTCGCCCCCTCGGGGGGAGAGGGAGGGGGCTACGAACTCCATCACGCCGTTGCCGTCGGCGTCGCGGAACAGGCCGGTCCACGCCTGGCCGCGGGTGTTGCCCGCCGACTGGAACCATAGCGCCGCCTTGAACGGCCGGTCGTCGAAGTACCGGCTCAGGGCGCTGGTGCCATCCATCGGGTGCCCCTCGTTCCAGACCAGCGGACAGGCCACCACTGCCACCCCCTTCAACCCCCGCAAATCGCGGTACAGGCGCAGATAGCGCGCCAACCGCGCGTGGTAATCCCGCTCCGCCCGGTCAAATTCCTCCTGCTTCTTTTGGTATGCCTCCCACTTCTTCCGGAACTCGTCGGAGGGCTCGACCGTGTCAAGCAGGCGGCGGCGCTCTTCGATGAGGGCAGGCCGCTGCTGTTCCAGACGCTCGAAATCCTGCTGTATCTCCTCGGCCCGGGCGTCCAGGCTGAGCGAGCGGAACAACTCGCCATTGATGTGCCGGGCCACCTCCTGAAGTTGATATGGGGCGGCCGGATCGATCCGGATCAGCGTTAGCGCTGCCTCGGGGGCGGCCTGCATCAGCAGCAGGGCGCAGCGGGTGCCGTGGCCGATCACTTTCGGATCGCCGGCCACCAGGTCGGGCTCCAGGTCGCGGTTGCGCTCGCGGGTCAGATCGATCAACGTGGTCCCTTCAGGCAGCCCCTGGCCGAGTTGCTCCGACCAGCCGCGGAAGTCACCGTCGATGACCGCCACCCGCACGCCCTGGCCGCGGTGGCCCAGCGCGTGCAGTCGGTCGAGCCCACTGGCTCGCAGTGCCTCCTTCATGTCGGTCGGCGCCGGCAAGTCTTCCGTTTGCGGCCGGGCCGACATCGCCAGCCGCACCGCCGAGACGATCGGCAGGGCCGCCAGGGCGCGGGCATGGGTCGCCGGTCCCTGCACGCTGACCAGTTGCCCAAGTCGGCCGTCAATGAGCAGGCCGGGGGCAACGTCGCGCAACCGGGCCTGCCAGGAGTCGTCGCCGGGCGCCGGTGTGGCCGCCAGGATCACCTCCATCCGCGCCGGCTTCGCCGCCTGTTCCGGGTCGGCCAAGAGTGCTCTCAACTCGGGCCCGATGTTAACCATGTCCGGGGGCACTTCCGGCGGCGCGGGCCGGGCAGCAATCGGCTCCATCCCGGTCATCACCTCGATCAGGCGCGCCGGGGCGGGGGTCTTGAAAAGTATCGGCAGGTACAGCCGCACCGGCGAATTCTCCAGGTAGCCGACGATAGTTCGCAACAGGTCCGCACTGCCGGGCCCCTGGCGCACGCCGTCGAACAGCCGGGCCAACAGCTCGGCGCCGGCGACCCCCTGGCGAGTTTGCTGGGTCAGCCGGTTCAGCAACTCCTCCGACGACACCTCCTCCCGCTTCTCGCCAAGCAGGGCCTGCACGCGCTTCCTCCCCTCCGGGTGGACAATCACATCGAAGAGAATCGTCTGCAACAGAGCCTCGCCGTCGGGGGTGCGGCGCAGGTCATTCAGTATTGTCCGCGGGAGCAGGGCGGTGCCGGCTGGCAGCCAGCGCAGGTCACCCATCAACGTCTCCAGCCGGCCGACGCCGATCATGCCGACCAGTCGGGTGTTGCTGCGGTTGTCGTAGCCGATTGCCTCGCGGAAACCGAGTTCCGTGAGCACGCTACGCACCTGGTCGGCCAGCGGCCGTTGCTGAGGTCCCAGGCCCGAGGCCAGCTCGATCTGCACGCGCACCGGCTGGTCGGCCTCGGCCGGCAGTTCGGCGCCGCGTGGGACCAGCAAAACAGTTCGGACATGCCGTTCGTTGAGCAGCTTGCGGGCGTTGGCTGAGGCGATGGTGCCGAGCATCCGGTTGAGATTACGGTTCTCGCGCTCGCCCTCGTACTCGGAAACCTTGTTGAAGCCGATTGATTTGAAATAGGCCACCATCTGATCGAACTGGGCGACATGCTCGCCGCCGAGGGCGTTGATCTGGTAGCGAAGGTGGACATTGTACTCATCGGGCGGTTTGGGGCGGGCCGGCTGGGCGGCGGCCAGGTGGCACCGGCTGACAGCCGGTGCCACCGCGCCCAGGATCAGGATTACCGAGGCGATCGCGATTGCTGGTTTGCTCATCATGGAAGGGATTTCCCGGTCGAACGAGGGTTGCAAATAGCCAGCCCTTGCCGCGAGCTGGCTATTTTTCCCCCTGGAACATTCTACGAAGCGGCAGGTCCAAGGTTCGGAGTGTCACCCGCGAGACCGTCGGCGGACGATCCGCGCTGAAGTATGCCACGCCGAATCGGCCGAAGGGGCTTGCGGGGCGGGACCGGGTCGGCGAAAGTGACAGTCCGGTGCGGCAAGCGGCGCCTGGACGCGAGGCGCCGGTCGTACCGGCGGCACCCGGGAGATCGGAGTTGACGAGCGTGGCCAGATCGTTTGCCAATCAGGTGGCCGTCATTACCGGTGCCTCCAGCGGCATCGGCTGGGAGTTGGCCCGGCTGCTGGCCGCGGAGGGTTGCAAGGTCGGACTGATCGCCCGCCGCCGTGAGCCGCTCGAAGCCCTGGTTCAGCAAGTCGGCCAGGCCGGCGGGATGGCCGCTCTGGCGACGGCGGACGTGGGGGACCGGGACCAGACGCTGGCCGCTGTTCGCGAAATCAGCGCCCGGCTCGGACCGGTCGATCTGCTGATCGCCAACGCCGGCTTCGGCATCACCACGCAGGTCGATCCGCTGAATTCCCTCGACATCGCGGCGATGATGCGGGTCAACTTCCTGGGAGTGGTGTACGCGATCGAGGCGGTGCTGCCGGAGATGCTGCGGCGCGGCCGGGGCCACCTGGCAGCCGTCTCAAGCCTGGCGGCGTACAAGGGGATGCCGGGCAAGATGGGCTATTGCGCCAGCAAGGCGGCGGTCAACGCCTTCCTCGAAGGGTTGCGTATCCAGCTGCACTCCCGCGGCATCGCTGTGACGACCATCTGCCCCGGCTTTGTGCGCACGCCGCTGACGGCCGACAATCCATATCCGATGCCCTGGCTGCTGGAGGCGGACGATGCGGCCCGGCGCATCCTGCGGGCACTCCGCAGCCGGCGCAAGGTGTACAACTTCCCCTGGCAGATGACGCTGGTGACGCGGGTGGCACGCTGGCTTCCCGATTGGTTGGTGGCCCGCGGGGTGCGCCGCCTCAGTGCGGAGCCTCCGGCATCGTGAGCGGCCGTCCGAAAGGCGAGAAAGAAAATGGGAGGGACCGGAATAACCCCGGTCCCTCCGCGCCCGAAGCGCGGGACATCTCAAGTTCCGTGGCGATAGCGTTCCTTATCCCTGGAACCCCGACCAGCCGATCGGGCCACCCTGGAAGCGAATCGTGCTGCCGTCCTGCGCCTGGCTCACGGGCGGACGGATGATGCGGGCGAGGTGAATGGTTGCGAAGGATCGGCTTGCTTAGCGCCGATCTGGAGGCTTGGTGTGGGCCTCCGAGAACCCCCATGCATTGTTGCGTGGGTAGGGTTTTACCGGATTCGGGGGTCGATTGCAAGAGCGATTTTTGAAGGCTGGAAGCCGCTCGGAAGCAATGGATTGTGCCGGCGTTTCGTTGGGCGGCGAGCGCGCACCCGGCAAGCACGACGAAACACCAGATCACCGCGCCGATTCCGAATTTACAGAACCGCCCGGCCGCGTACAATGGTCGGCCGGCGTCCGACACCGCGCGGCTCACCTCGTGTCCGTTTCGCTTTCCAACCTCGGGGCATTCCGTCGTGAGCGTTCCCCTGTTCCTGACGAAGTTGTTGATCCGCACCGGGATCGCCGGTCTGCTCCCGGCCGTGCGGCGGCTGACCGACGGCGGCAGCGACTTCCTCCACTACTACGGCGACCGTGTCCTGGCCGCCCCATGCCGGGAGTTGGGCGACGCGGCGGCCTTCCTGGAGGTCCACGGGCCTGATGCCATCGACCTGGCGGCCGGCGCACCGCGCTTCGACCTGGTGCCGGGCGGGAGTACCAAGTTGCCGGCCGACCGCCGCGGTTGGCCGCCGCTGTGGGGCTTGCCCGATCTGCGCACCGCCATCGCCGGCAAACTCCTGGCCGACAACCGCCTCGCCGTCAATCCTGCCGATGAGGTGCTCGTCACCGCCGGTGCCGCCGGGGCCGTCAGTCTCATCTTTGACACCTTCCTCAACCCCGGCGACCGCGTGGTCCTTTTCGATCCCGTCTCGCCGCTGTATTCCTTCACCCTGCAGCAGCGCCGCGCCCGGCTGCGCTGGGTCCCGACCAAAGTGGAAGACGGCCGGCTGCGCTTCCGCCTCGACCTGCTGGCCCGGGCGCTGGGGCGCGCGAAGTTGCTGGTCATCAATTCGCCGGCCAACCCAACGGGCGGGGTCATCGCCGCCGAAGACCTGGAACAGATCGCCTGGTGGGCCGACCGTTACGATGTCCTGATCCTCAGCGACGAAGTCTTCGAGCGCTACCGCTACGAGGGGGACGGCGGCAGTATCGGCGCCTGGCCGCGGGCGCAGCGGCGAACGCTGACGGTCGGCAGCTTGAGCAAGGGGCACGCGCTGGCCTCGGCGCGAGTCGGTTGGCTGGCCGGCTGCCGGCATCTGATCCGGCCGTGTGTTTTGACTGCGGCCCTGCAAGCGCCGTTTGTGCCGACCGTGTGCCAGCAGATCGCCCTGGCCGCGCTGCGTCAGCCCGGCGAGGCGTTCGAGCCGATCCGAAACGAATTCGACTCCCGGCGGCGCTACGCCTTCGAACGGCTGCGGGCGATGGGGCTGAGGCCGCCGTGGCCGGCGGGGGCATTCTTCTTCTGGGTGTCGGTCGCCCATCTGGGGCTGGACGGGCGAGCATTTGCCGAGGGACTGCTGCGGGCGAAGAAGGTGCTGGTGACTCCGGGCAACCCGTTCGGGCCGAGCGGCCTATCCCACGTGCGTCTCAGCTACGCAACCGAAGACGGCCGGCTCCGCGAGGGCCTGGCCCGGCTGGCGGAGTACATCCGCGAACTGCAATCGGGAACGGAGAGACGGGCGGCGTGACCAAAAACGTTTAGCCGCGAGCCTCGGGCGGGCGCCCCTTAACGGTAGTCCTCGCGCACCGGGCAGAAGATGTCTAGCGCCCGGACCGGCTGGTCCAGCGCGATGACCTTGTGCCGGACGTTGCCGGGGATGCGGTAGAAGTCGCCCGGCTGCAATATTTTTTCCTCGCCGCCGATGATGAAAATGGCCCGCCCCTCCACGACCATACCGACCTGCTCATGCGGGTGCGAATGTTCCTCGACCACCGCGTGCGGCTCCAACCGCGCCAGCGCAAGCATCATCTTGTCCGCCGCGCAGGTGGCAATCGTGACGCCCGGGAATATCGTGTGGCGGGACAATTCGTCAGGAGTGGGAAAGTAGAAGCTCATATCTTCTATTGATGGACCGGCTCAGGGCAACACCAGGCCGCCGTTGACCTGCCAGCTCGGCGGATCCACCGTCCGCTGGATCAGGTCGATCAACTGCACCACCGCCTGGGCCATTTGCAGCTGGCTCAATGCCGGCGGCAGGGTGATGCCGGCGGTAAAGAGCAGGTCGCCGATGTAGTAGGCCCGGACAGACATCAACTCCTTGGCCCGGACCGGCGTCATCACCTGGATGGCCTGGTCCTTGACCACGTAAGTTAGGCCCAGATCGGCCAGCACCTTGCGCAGGGCGGTGCGGAAGGTCACGTTCCGCAGCTGCACGTTCACCGGCGTCTCGTAGGTGACCTGGGCCTCATCGAGCGATGGCTGGTCCAGGAGGATCGGCTGGCCGCTGATCCGCTCCAACTCCTTGATCACATCCTCGAAGCGGCCGCCCTTGGTGACAATCGACACAGGCGAATTAAGGGCTTCGAGGATGGCCCTTTCCTTGTCGGTCATCTTCACCAGGAACTTCGATCGCCGCTGGGTCTTTTCCTTCCAGTCGGGCGGGAAGTCCATGTCGCCGGCAGGCGGTATCGCGGCGGCCTCCGCCTGTCCGAAGGCGCCGGTCAGACGGTGCTCGCGCTCGATCCGCAGGTTGCGCAGGTCAACGGCCCGGTCGGCCGCGGGACTGATGCGGGCAGCGGCCTGGGCGGCGGGATTGTTTGGGTACTGGCGGGCCAGGTCGGCTGCCACCCGGCTGGCTTCCGCGAACCGGCCTTCGCTCTGCAATTTGCGGATGGCCGCCAGGCCCTGGTTGACCTGCTCCTGCTCCAGGGTGCGGGCCCGCTCGTCCGCCGTGCGGTTGATCTCCTGAATCTGGCGGCCGGCGTTATCGCCCGGCTGGCCGGCTGCCCCGAGCGCACGCAGCCGATTCTCGATCGCCTGCCGGAGCGCGGCGCGGCGCTCGGCACTGAGAGCGGTATCCTGTTCGACCGCCGCCAGCACCTGCCGGAGCCGAGCAGCGGCCCGGGCCGGGTCCGCCGGCGCCTGGGCCTGGCGGAGCGCGTCGCGGACCTCGGCCTCCACTTTCTGGGCGGCGACCTCCTTGAGACGGCGGGCCTGGTCGAGCAGATCGCTGCCGTCGCGCGGCGGCTGGGCGCCGGCGCTGCCGACCCCTAGCACAACGGCGAGAGCCAACAGGGCGGTTCCACCGCCCCGGGGGAGACGGAAACCGATCGAGGCAGACATAACAGCATCCTCACCCTTGGAGACAAGCACCAAGCTCTTCTCCACTGGTAAAAGCTACCGCAGAGGCAACCGTTTAGCCAGGGAAAATCGACGCCGGTCGCCGCGGCCGGTACGTCTGAGGAATGGAAAGGTGAACAGAGCACCGATCCGCTACAGACCATCCCTTCGGTCCGCCCCGTCGATCAGGAGCGGGCGCAGCTCGCCGGCCAGGTACACCGATCCGGTTATGCAGATGAGGTCGTCTGGGCCGGCCGCCGCGCGGGCAGCCTGCCACGCCTCTGCCGCCGTGGGGCAGACGGTGTACGGCAATCCGGTGCCGGCGCGGAGCAACTCGGCCAGCCGTTCCGGCGGCGTGCTGCGGGCGCTGCCGGCGTAGCGGGTGAGGAAGGCGTGGGCGAAGTGCGGCGCCAGCACACGGAACATGCCGGCCAGGTCCTTGTCGCTGCTGCCGGCAAAGACCAGCAGACGCCGCGCCGGCGGGAAAGATGCCTGCAAGGTTTCCACCAGGGCCTGAACGGAGGCGACGTTGTGGGCGCAGTCGAGCACTACCAACGGCCGGGCACCCACCACCTCCAGGCGGGCCGGCCAGCGCACCCCGGCCAAACCCGCTGCCACCGCCGCATCGGGAACCGACCACCCCTCGTCCCGCAGCACCTCAATGCAAGTGACCGCGACAGCGGCGTTGGCTGCCTGATGCTCTCCTAGTAGTCCTAGCTCCAGCGCCGGCCAGGTCCGCCGGTCGGTCACGACGCGGACGCGCGGGGCAACGCGGCGGATGGAGCCGGCCGGCCCGCCGGCGACCCGGCCCGGCTCGTAGTCATAGTGGAAATCAACGCCAAGCTCCCGGAGCGGCGCTCCCCGTTCCCGGCAGGTCCGGCGGATGACCTCGGCCGCCTCGGGCGCCGTGGCCCCACTGACCGCCGGCCGGCCCGGCTTGACGATGCCCGCCTTCTCCCTCGCGATGCTGGCGAGACAGTCGCCGAGTTGCTGGGTGTGGTCGAGGCTGATGCTGGTAATCACCGCCACGACCGGCCAACAGACGTTGGTGGAATCGAAGCGCCCGCCCAGGCCGACTTCCACCACGGCCGCTTCCACCTGCCGGCGGGCAAAGTGGAGGAAGCCCAGGGCGGTGGCGATCTCGAAGAAGGTCGGCTCCAGCGGCGGCGGCCCGGGTAGGATGGCCTGCACTTCCTCCAACAAGACGAGCAATTCTTCGGGGCGGATGCACTCCCCGTCCACCTGAATGCGTTCCTCGACCCGGCAGAGATGCGGCGACGTGAACAGGCCGGTGCGCCGGCCGGCCCGCTGCAAGACGGCCGCCAGCATGGCCGCGGTGGAGCCTTTCCCCTTGCTCCCCGCCACGTGGACGATGCGCAGGCCATCCTGGGGATTGCCCAGCCGCCGGAGCAGATCACGCATCTGATCCAGCTTCAGGTCGCTGGCCCGGGGCGAGCGTTGCTCGTAGTTGACTCGGCCGAACCAGAAGTCGAGGGCCTGCTGGTAGCTGGCAAAAGGCATGGGGGATCGGTGCTCCGGGACCATCACGTGCCGACCGGCGGCAGCAAGGCGATGTCGAGCCAGTAGGTCTGGACGATGCGGAGGATCTCGACGAAGCGGTCGAAGTCTTGCGGCTTCTCGATGTAGGTGTTGGCCCCCGCGGCGTAAACCTGCCGGACGTCCTCGTCCCACCGGGAGGTGGTCAGTACCACGACGGGCACGACCTGCAACGCCGGCGTGGCCCGGATGCGGCGGAGCACTTCCAAGCCGGTCAGGCGCGGCAGGTTCAGGTCAAGCAGGATCAGGTCGGGGCTGCGCCAGTCCGGCCGGTCGGCGAATGCCCCCCGCCGTAGCAAGTAATCCATCGCCTCTTGCCCGTCGCGGACCACGATCAACTCCACCTTACCGCCGCTCTCCTGCAGCGCCCGCTGGGTGATCTGGACGTCGGCTGGGTTGTCCTCCACCAACAGGATCGCGTGAATGAGTTTCATTGGCACGGCAGCGATCGGGCGAGCAAGAGCATCTTGCAGAGCGACACGAAACAGCTCGCAGGCAGCGGCGCCCAGCAGACACCCAAGTTGCTCGGCCAGGATGGAGGCGAATCGTTGCACGGCCTCGGGACAAGCGGTCAAGCCGGCACAGGCGAGGGTCAGATCATCCGACAAAGACCACTCGGCCAGACCCGGGAACGATGAGCGCTCGCCGGCCCGGCGGATCAAGGCCCGGACTACCTCCCGCCCCAGCCGCCGGACAGTCGGATGTCGCAGGGTTTGGTTGAGCGCCTCGAGCAGCCGATTTGCTTGCTGGGAGGGCGAAAGTCCCTGTAGGCAGCTTAGCGAAATCGGGTCGGACCGGCTATCAGCCCAGTGAAGAATCTCCACGACCCGCTCCCGCCATGCTTCGGGCTGATTGAGCAAGTCTTTAGGGAGGACGAAATCAACCCCGACTTGCAGCGCGGCGGCGATGTCGTCAGGGCGGTCCCAGCTGCCGAACAGGGCCACGGGCAGCCCGGCCAGAGCCGGCGTGCTGCGGAGCCGGCGGCACAACTCCAGGCCGCTCGGCCCCGGCAGGTGGAGGTCCACCACAACCAGGTCCGGCCGGGGCGGGTTTCCTCCCCGGACACAAGCGCAGAGGTACTCCCAGGCAGACGGCACGTTGGGGCGGCTGATCACGTCATGACCGGACCACTTACCCAGGCGCTGCACGATCAGCACCATGTCCGGCGCGTCATCCACCACCAGCAGCAGCGGGCGTGAGGAGTTCATGGCGAGACCGAATGATCTGGCGAGGAGGTGGCAGAAGACACCGGAGGAGCGGAGGAAATTGTATCGGCCAACGCCGCCGGCGCGAACTCCGTACGCGGTACTCGGCGCCCGGTACTTTGTCCTTCGCCCATCCCGCCGTCCTCCCGCCGCTCCGTCATGGGAGCCCTTATCGGCTTGCTCGCAGCGGCCCCTGCTTCTTGTGCCGCCCCCTCATCCCGCTGCTCCGTCCCACCGGGGCGGGGCAGCGTGAAGTAAAAGGTGGCCCCCGCGCCGGGGCGGGACTCGACCCAGATGCGGCCGCCGTGCGATTCGACGATTTTCTTGCAGATGGCCAAGCCGGCGCCGGTGCCCTCGTACTCATCGCGGTGGTGCAGTCGCCGGAAAATGCCGAAGATTTGCTCGTGGTACTGCGGGTCGATGCCGATGCCGTTGTCCCGCACGTAGATGGTTACGTGAGCGGAGGAGGAAGGGCGAGCGGTCAGGGGTGAGGGGTCAGGGGAAAGCGATGCAGACGGAGTACCGGGCACTGCGTCGCCGGAAGCGGATGCTTCGGCCCCTTCACCATCTCTAACGCCATCCCTCACCTCTCCATCATCGGTCCCTCGATCACTCGCGCTTCCGTCGCTCACGGTGCCGATGACCACTTCGGGCCGGGGGCTGGTGTTGTACTTCAAGCCGTTGCCCACCAGGTTGGCCAACAACTGAATCACCCGCTCGGGGTCGCCGGCCACCACCGGCAGCTCTCCCTCAGTGCGGACGGTTGCCCCGGTTCGCTGGATCAGGTCGCGCAGGTCGGCACAGACGGTGCGGACCGCATCGGCCAGGGGAAAGGCCCGCGGCGGACGGATGGTCCGGCCGGCCCGGCTCAACGCCAGCAGGTCGTCGATCAATAAGCCAAGCCGGCGGCTGGCCTGCACCAGGTGGTTGATGTACTCCTGCCCTTCGGGGCCGAGCTGCCGGCCGTAGTCCTGACGCAGGAAAGTGCTGAATGCCTGCACGGTCCGCAGCGGCTCCTTCAGATCGTGCGAGACGACGTGGGTGAACTGGTCCAACTCCTGGTTGATGCGCCGCAACTGGGCATTGGCCCGCTCCAGCTCTTCTGCCTTGGTCCGCAGGGCATCGGCCAGGCGGTTGCGCTCGGTGACGTCCTGGGCGGCACTGCGCGAGCGGACGAAGCGGCCGTCGGCATCGAGGATCGGCGTGGTGCGCACCCAGACATCGATCACAGTACCGTCCTTTTTGACCCAGCGGGTTTCGACCTCGCCGGCCCGGTGGTAGACGCTGGGGTCCTCCAGGTAGCGCTGGCAACTGTCCGGGGCCAGCAGCCGGGTATACGGCTGACGGAAGAGTTCTTTCCGTTCGTAGCCGAGCGAGCGCGTCAGGGTTTCGTTGAAGGCGGCGAACCGGCCCTGCTCATCGAGGCTGAAGTACATCACCGGCGCTTGGTGGTACAGGTCGCGGTAGCTCTCCTTGAGGCGGGCCAGGTCGGCGTTGATCTGCTGCAACCGAGCGTTTGCCTGAGAGAGTTCCTCGGTCCGCCGGCGCAGCTCCTGCTCGGTCCGCACCTGATCGGTGATGTCGAGGAAATGGCAGCGCAAGTGCAGCGGCGTCCCGGCGTCGGTGTAGCGGGTCAACACATCCATCTGGACATGGCGCTCCTCCTCGCCCCGGGCACGCAGGCGGAAGATAATGTTGTGCCCTTCGCCATCGCGGAGCGCTTCCTGGAAAGCCCGGGCCAGGCCCGGCGCGTCCTCGGGATGGACCAACTCAAGGAAGGAGCGGGCGACCAGGTCATTCATACTGCGGCCGAGAAAAAGCTGGAGCGCGGGGGTGGCGGCCACCCAATGCAGACTGGGCGTCAGCCGCGCCACCATCCGGCGGAGGACGCTCCCCTCGGCCCCGCCGCGATGGACGAAGGAATGGCTATGTCCCCGCTCAGCGTCGGCCCGGACCTGCAAGGCGCGGAGCAGGGCCAGGGCTTGCTGGGCATCGACAAGCTCGGCCAGGGCATGACGGTAAGACCCGGCTAGAGCCTCGACCTGCTGTCGCAGCGGTCCCAGTTCCGGCGGCAGCGCTCGCACCTGATGAGTGGCCGGGTGCTGCCGCAGGGCGGCGACCTGGGCGGCAACCTCGCGGAGGATCTTCCAGTAACGGCGGCGCGTGTTCCGGCCCACGAGCCAGGCTGCGCCGGCGGCCAGGGCGGCGAAGACCAACACCTGCTCAACCGTGGCCGGTAGCGGTCCGGGAGGCAGGCGGTCCCGGAAGAGCACGTAGGCGGCAAACAGCCCGGTAGCGAGGACAGGCCCGGAAAGACCGACCACCCAGGTCCTGCGACGGGAAACCGGCATGAGGCTCGATCTCAGGAGGAACGGGCGAAGCCACCTGAGATGTGATCGTAGGGGACGGGCGAGGGAAAATCAACGCGGCATCTGACCGTGGCACTGGCTGCCAGCCGGTGCCACGCGGCGCTCCGCCCCGGCCACGCCGGATGGTATCACTGGGCCTGGGAGTTGGCATGAGCGGTCCTTCCCAAACCGAGCGCCAAGCGGCAAGCAGTTCGAAAGAACCTCCAAGGCTACCCCGTTGTTCGCTCACGTCTGCACCGGCATACAAAGCCGTTCCAGTAGCCGTTCGCAGCGCTCCTGGATCAGGTCGGCAAGGTTGGGCAACGTCTGGCCGGCCGGCAACGCCTCGGTGACCGCCGCCAACCAGCGCGGGAAGCCGTATAGCACCGCGAAGGCATCGAGATCCAGCGCCTCCAGCCGGGCGTGCCGGCCGCGCCGCTCGGCTTCCTGCCACAGCGCCTTCGTCTTGCCCGACAAGGCCGGATCATCCTCCGGCCGCAGCAAGATCAGGTGGTCGATGGCCGCCGGCTCCATCTCCAGGGCAGCCAGTTTGGTCCCCAGGTCGCGCGGCTTGGCCGACCCGCGCCCCAAGAACAGGCCGACCCCCACCTTCCACGGTTGGCCGTCCTTGCAGACCCAGTGGGCGATCGAGATGACGCCGTAGGTCGGGTGGTCGCCGAACGCCCACTCGGCGACGACGTGTGACAGCCGCCACGGCCCCACCTTGACGCCGTGCTCCTGGCAGGTTTGCAGGAATTTGCCCAGCCCGGCTTGCAGCTCGCGCGTGGCCCCGGTCAGCGCCCCCTCCGGTTCGAGTTTGCGCCGGGCGGCGCGCATCTCCTGGTCCCAGGCTTCAGACAAGGAGACTGGGAGACAAGGAGACAAGGAAACCGAGCCCTCCCGCTGCCTTTCGTCCACCACCTGGGACGGCGTTTCCGTTGGCCGGTCTCCCGGAGAATGGGGACACGACTCCACCACGATGACGGACTTCACCACGGCCGGCAGTTCGTCCGTCGGCAACCTGCCCTTGCTTGCCATCTGGGCCGGAGCATCTGCGGTCTCCTTGCCTCCTTGTCTCTTTGTCTCTTTGTCTCCAGAAGCCGGGCCGTAAACGAGATGGTCGAACAGGTGGCGGAATTGCTGAAGCATGTCGCGCAGGGTCGGCTCGGTGCGGGCCACGCGCAGGATCTGCTCCTCGGTGAACGGGAAGATGGGCGACAGGTCGGCGAAATCGGGCAACTCCTCCAGGGCCGGACGGAGCCGGGCCTCGACCACGCGCCGCACCAATTCCGGCGGCGGCGCTTCCAGCCGCAGCGTTTTGATGGTGCCATGCTGCGGTACGTGGATGGGGTTGTTCAGCCGATCCTGGATGTAGCCGTCCAGCGACGGCACGAAGCGGTTCCACAGTCCGCGCTCGGCGAAGATCAAAAAGCAAATGCCGTCGATCTGGTGCATCGCCCGGACGATGCCGGCGAAGAACGCCTCGGCGATGCGGTGGGCGTCGTCGGTCCGCCGGGACAGCAGCAGGTCCTCAAGCTGGTCGAAGGCCACCACCACGGGAATTTTCAGACCGCGAAAAACCTCCATCAGCGCCTTGAACAGGGCCACCACCAACTCCTGCCGGCTGGGGCGGACGCGGAACTCCAGCTCCGCGAAGCCGAAGGTCAGGAAACTGGCCAGCTCGGCTTCGTCGCCCCGCAGGATAGCCCGCGCGAAACCCTGGTGAATGTGGCGGCGCATCAGCCCGGCCGTGTTGTGCGTTTCCGTCCGCTCGACGTACCGGCAAACCGCGTCGCAGGCCCTCTCTGCATCCAGCCCCGCCTCTTGGATTAGGGATGGCAGGTCGCGGCTGGCGGCTTGCCCGGACAGCGTCTCTCCCATCCGGGAGCCGCGATCCGCGGCTCGCAAGAGATCGATCAGCCATTGGGTGCGCTCCTGGGCCTGCGACGCGCCCAGACCCAACTTCCGGGTCCAGCGGCCCAGCCCCGGGGTGGGAAACAGGTCGAGGCGTTCCTG
The DNA here is from genome assembly GCA_035575035.1 of Gemmataceae bacterium. GTDB lineage: Bacteria > Planctomycetota > Planctomycetia > Gemmatales > Gemmataceae > DATLYH01. The sequence continues at coordinate 29,682 of DATLYH010000065.1, read as the reverse complement.
TGGCGACAGCGCCTCCAACGCCGCGAGCAGCAGCCGGCGCACCAACTCCTCGCCGACGAACCGCAACGGTCGAACCCCCTTCTGCCGGCCGCCCCCCAGGAGGGTGTCAATCACCTGGAACAGCAACGCTTCGAGGAAGTCGGTGTCCTTCTGGAAGGTGCCGGGGGTGACCAGCAGCTGCCAGGCCGCCTCGCCGCCGTGCTTAATCGAATGGAGCAGGTGGGTCTTGCCGGCTCCCTTGTTGCCGAGCACCGGCACGACCTCGGAATGGGTGGTCGGGTCGTAGCGGTAGAGGTCCACCACGCCGAGCAACTGGTCGCGCTCCCGGGCAAACAACTCGGGGACGTGGTAGCGGGCGCAGACCTCATCGTCGGGGTTGCGGGCGAAGTAATTGCGGAAGGGGTTGCCGGCGCGGCGCAGCACTTCCAGGGCCCGCTCCGGTAGGGGACGGCTGGCGACGATGGCTGACATCTTGGCCTCCTCATAAGGTGACAAGGTGACAAGGGATGACAAGGTGATGGAAGACCCACAGGCCGCGGACCGTGCTGGGCTCTGTTTCGGTCACCGTGTCACCGTGTCACCTCCGCAGGCTGGCGTAATACGCGATCTCATGCCCGATCAACAAGGCGTAGGGCGGTTCGGGAATCTCGTACAGCGGGCCGGTCCAGGGGTGCAGGTAGATCTGTGCTTGCTCGTACAAGCGGCGCAGACCGTCATGGAACTGGCCGATGGTCAGCGACGCCGCGGTCTGGCGGTACAGCTCGGGGAGCGGGCAATCTTCCGAGGCGCCCGACGCTTCCCAGCGTGCAAGGCAGGCCAGCGCCGCCGCCGGCCAGGTTTCCGCGCCGTTGGCCGATGCCGCTGGGCCGACGCTGGCCGGTCGGCTGACCTGCTCTAAGACCTTCTCGGCGGTGGCCCGCAACGCCTCCAGTCCCTCTTGCATCTGCCGGGCGACGGCCAGCAATTCGTCCGCCTGCGCCTGGCGGGATTGGAGCGCGCGGACCAGGTCTTCCAGCACTTGCCGCGGGCTGGTCTGGGCCAGCAGGTAGGCGAGCCCCTTCTCGGTGATGGTGCAAACCTCCAGCGCTGCCTTGCCTCGCGTCTCAGTGCGGAGGACGCGGAGATAGCCTTCCTCCTTGCAGCGCTGGGCGGCTAGTTTGCCAGCGGCGGTGGCGGCGAATAGTCCTGGTGCGGTCCGGGTGCCGTGGAGGGGCAGGCCGACAGGGTCGGCGGCGGCCCGACTGAGGGCCGTGAGGATCAGCGGCATTGATTTGTCGGCCATCGAGCCCTCCCTGGCGGGGCAGCCCCCTCACCCCCGCCCCTCTCCCCCCTGAGGGGGGAGAGGGGAGCAAGCAGTTCTCCCCGCTTCGAAGAAGAAGGGGAGAGGGGGCGCAGCCGCGCGGTTCCATCCCTGGCCGCCATTATGCTCAGATGGCCTCGCGATGCAAGGCCAAGGAAAAATCCTTCCCTCGCCGTCCCATCCCCTCTAAGATCACAGCGTCTTGAGCACTGCGAAAGGAGGAGGTTTATGCACGCATGGCATTGGCGACTCCTTTTGCCGGCGGCCTGCGCGTTGGTCTTGGCCGGCGCCACCCGGGCACAGGAGGCCAGGCCGCTGGAGCGCAAGGAACTCGATCAGCGGATCTACGTCACCCTCCGCGACGTCATCAACCGCGGCGCTGATCTGTACAATCCACCCACCAGCGACCGGGCCGGCTGCTACCGGCTTTACCAGGGAGCCTTGATGGCCGTCCGGCCGCTGCTGGACCACCGCCCGCAGCTCCAGCAGGCCATTGACCAGGGCTTAGCTCGGGCCGAGGGACTCAGTTCCCCGGGCGAGCGGGCGTTTGCCCTGCGCGAAGTTCTCGATCGCATCCGGGCCGAAGTCAAGCCCTCGACCCCAACCCTGTGGGAGCGGCTGGGGGGCAAGGAGGGCGTCACCAAGGTGGTGGACGACTTTGTCGCCACCGCCGCCTCCGACCCGAAAGTGAACTTCTTCCGTGACGGCAAGTACAAGCTCGACGCCGCCCAGGTCGCCACCATGAAACGGCAACTGGTCGAAATGATCAGTGCGGCATCGGGCGGCCCGCTTAAGTACACCGGCCGGAGCATGAAGGAAGTCCACAAGGGAATGGGGATCACCGACGCCGAGTTCGACGCGCTGCTTGCCGACCTGAAGGCTGCCCTGGAGAGCAACGGCGTCAAGCCCGATGACGTGGCGGCGGTACTTAAAGCGGTCGAAGCCACCCGCAAGGATATCGTTGAGAAGACGGACGAGAAAAAGCCCGAGGAGAAAAAGAAGGAAGAGGAGAAAAAGCCCGAGGAGAAAAAGAAGGAAGAGGAGAAAAAAGTCGGCGAAGGGGTAGGTGTGACGGGGACTGTCACGCTCGATGGCAAGCCGCTCGCCGATGCCGTCGTCCAGCTCGTGTTGCCCGACGACCCCAAGGCAGCAGGCTACACGGGCAAGACCGCGGCCGACGGCAAATTCGAGATCAAGGGGGTCAAGCCAGGTTCGTACGAGGTTCGGATCAGCAAGCCGGACAAGAAAGGCGAGCAGATCCCGGCTCGGTACAACGCCAAGTCCGCCCTTCGGGTCCAGGTTCCTGGGGCGGACAGCATCATCGATTTCGCACTGCAAAGCCGGTAGCCCTCAACCGAGCGACCCGCTTGCTGACCCCGGTTGTCGGTCGGCCGCGCCGACCCACCAGGGCGCGCTTTCCGGCGGTCGGTAGTCCGGCTGCTGGCCGAGCCGCCAGCCGGGATCATCTTCCTTCATTACAGTGAAGGATCGACCGATGGCCGACCGTCGGAGCCGTGAGCATTTCATTCCTCTGCGCAAGAGCGACCTGGTGGAGTTGCTCTGCGCCGAGAAAACCCTAAGTGAAGCGGACCGCGAGCTGTTCCGACAGTTCTGCCAGCTGGTCAGCGCCACTTTCCACTTCGAGTATAACCGGCGCCTGGAGGAATTGAAGGCGGCCTATGCCCCGTTCGACCCGGACGCCGACACCCGGCCGCTGGTGCCGCTGTCGGCCAAGGAGAAGCAAAACCGGCTCAACGAGTTGTACCGCGATTTCGCCTGGTTGCTGGAGCGGGCCAACTTCAAGCATCTGAGCCGCCCGGAGCTGGAGCAGGCCCTGGAGCAGACCAGTGGCTGGGGCATCAACGTGGACGTGGATTTCAGCGTCTTCGAGCATCTGGCCATCTTCGCCCGCGGCGACGTTGTGCAGAAGCGCACCCGGCGGCGCTGGACCAACTTCTACCGCCGGGAAGATACCGAGGTGCCGATCTACCAGCGCCTGGCGCTGATCCTGAAGCTGCGCCCACACAAGCGGCTGGGCAAGGGCGTCGATACCGAGTGCGTTTATCTGAAGATCTTCAAGGACATTCCCCAACTCGACGTCGAGATGCTGCTGCCCGGCGCCCGGGTTCACTTCTCCTACCTCGACCGCGGCAAGGTCGGGCTGCCGGTCTTCAGCGCTTTGGGGCTGGCCATCTGGAACATCATTACGGCTGGCGTCAACCTGGTGACTAGACTTATTGACGACTTTCTCAGTCTCATCGTGAGCGGGGCCAGTCCCTCGGTGGCTCTCTGGGGCTTGGTCAGCGGGGCGTTCGGCTACGGCTACCGCTCCTACTACAGCTACCAGCAGACCAAGCAGCGCTACCATCTGACCCTGACGCAAAGCCTGTACTACCAGAGTCTCGACAGCAACAGCGGCGTCCTGTTCCGTCTGCTGGACGAGGCCGAGGAGCAGGACTGCCGGGAAGCGTTTTTGGCATACTTCGCGTTGTGGCGGTTCGCGCCGCCGCAGGGCTGGGCGCCGGCCCAACTCGACGACTTCATCGAGCGTTACCTGGAACAGAACGCCGGCATCGAGGTTAATTTCGAGATCGGCGACGCGGTCGCCAAGCTGGAGCGGATGCGCATTGTCGTGAAAGAGGGAGACCGCTACCAGGCCCGCCCGATCGCCGAGGCGCTGGAGGAGCTCGACCACGCCTGGGACAGTTACTTCGGTTACCACCAAGGGTGATTAGTGCCGGGGCGACGTGGCACCGGCTGACGGCCGGTGCCACTGTCAGATGCGAAGACCTCAGCCCCGGCACTCAGCCGCCAACACCGGGCAGGTAGGCCGAAAAGCCCCCGCTCAGCCGGCCAATCTTGAAGCTGTCGCCGACCACAAGGCCGCTCCGCCCAACGGCCCCGGGCCGATCACCACCTGGGCCTGGAGCTGCGAGCCACACCCGAGGATGACCAGCACTGCAAGCGGCCGGCGCGCGGATCTCATGAGGTTCCGTCCTTTCGGGCAGCTAGCTACTAAGGCCCAAGCGAGTTGTTAATTGAGCCGTGGCGTTGGGGTGCGGGGATGGTCTGCCACCCCGCGGGGCAAGATCAGTTCCTGGACACCACACTAACAAGCGAATGGGCCGATCCTGCTGGGCCTATCGATTCTGCCGGCCAGGGCTGCAAGCAGATACAACCAGGCGAGGCCGTAGCCAATCGCCGGAACAGTCGGACCGGTTGGGGAGCGATCGTCATTGCTCGCGGAGCACCCGACCTTGCTTTGGACGCCGAGTTTGACCATCCTGATGAGGGACCGGCACCGTCGTCCGGTTCGTCACCCAATCCACCTGGGAATCAGGCCGCCGTGTCCACCGACAAGGTCAACACCGCTTCCGACGATCCGCTCAAGCAGCCGCTACACTGCCTCCGGGGCGTCACGCCCGCGCGCCTGGAGCTGCTCAAGGCACTGGGCCTGCAAACGGTCGGCGACCTGCTCTTCCACTTCCCCCGCACTTACGAGGACCTGACCGACGTCCGCCCCATCAGCGGCCTTACCGAGGGCAAGCTGCAAACCGTCCGCGGCGAGGTGGTCGAGATTGACGGCCGGCAACTCGCCGATGGCCGCACCATTGTTAGCGTCGTCCTCAATGATGGCGGCAAGGAGTGCCTGGAAGGCGTCTGGTTCAACCAGCCTTACGCGGCCTCGCGCTTCCGCTACGGCCAGCACCTGGCGTTCAGTGGCAAACCGAAGCGCCGCTTCGGCCGCTGGCAAATGTCCAATCCGCGCGTCCAGATCCTTGACGGGGCGGAAGGCAAGGCCGCTTCGGCCGGTACCGAATCGCCGGCCGTCGTTCCGGTCTATCCGCTGACCGAGGACCTGCGTGCCAGCCAGCTCCGGCCAATTATCCGCCGGGCCGTCGAACAGTACGGCCGGTATCTCCCGGAGACCCTCCCCGCCGAGCTGCGGCAGCACCACGGTTGGCCGCCGGTGCAGCAAGCGTTGCACGAGGTCCATTTCCCCCCCTCGCTGCCGGCCGCCCAGACCGCGCGGCGGCGCTTCATTTACGAGGAGTTCCTGCTGTTGCAGGTCGCCCTGGCCCTGCGCCGCCGCGAGTTGCGCGACCGACAACGGGCTCCCATCCTCCAGGTGACCCGCGAGATCGACGAGCGCATCCGCCGGCTCTTCCCCTTCAAACTGACCCGGGATCAGGACCGGGCCATTGCTGACATCTGCCGCGACCTGGCCACCGACCGGCCGATGCAGCGGCTCTTGCAGGCCGACGTTGGTGCCGGCAAGACCGCCGTGGCTGTCTATGCCCTGCTGGTGACCGTGGCCAACAAGCATCAGGCCGTGTTGATGGCTCCAACCGAAGTCCTGGCCCGGCAGCACTGGGACACCATTGAAACGTACCTGGCCCATAGCCGGGTGCGCCGGCTGCTGCTGACCGGGGCCCGCTCGCCACGGGAGCGGCGCGAGGCGTTGGCTGCCCTGCGCGACGGACAGGTGGACCTGGTCGTCGGCACGCAGGCGCTGGTGCAGGAAGACGTGCAGTTCGCCCGGCTGGGGTTGGTGGTGATTGACGAGCAGCACAAGTTCGGCGTCAACCAGCGGGCCCGCGTCCGTCGGCTGGGCGTCGATCCGCACTACCTGGTCATGACCGCTACCCCCATCCCGCGGACGATGGCGCTGACGGTCTTCGGCGACCTGGATGTCTCGATCATCCGTGAGCTGCCGCCGGGCCGGCAGCCGGTGAAGACCTACTGGAAGTCAGTCGGCGAGCGCGAGCGGGTTTACGCGCGGCTGCGCGAGGAGATGCAGAAGGGGCGGCAAGCCTATGTCGTCTGCCCGTTGGTGGCCGAGTCGGAGACGCTGCACCTGAAGGCGGCCGAGGAGACCTACGAGGAATTGCGGACCGGTCCCTTCCGCGACTTCCGTGTCGGCCTGCTGCACGGCCGGCTCGACGACGAGGCCCGCGAAGACGTGATGCACCGCTTCCGTCGGCACGAGCTCGACCTGCTGGTCTGCACCACGGTAGTCGAGGTCGGGGTGGATGTGCCGCGGGCCACCTTGTTGGTGGTGGAACACGCCGAGCGGTTCGGCCTGTCACAGCTGCACCAGATGCGCGGCCGGGTCAGCCGGGGAGACGTGGCGGGCGTATGCTACTTGATTACCGGGCCGGTCAACGAGGAGGCCCGAGAGCGGCTGCGGGCGCTGCTGCGCAGCCGCGACGGCTTCGAGCTGGCCGAGCATGACGCCCGGCTGCGCGGCCTGGGCGAGTTCTTCGGCACGCGCCAGCACGGTCTGGGAGAACTGCGCTTTGGGGATCTGATGGCCGACCAGGAATTGCTGCAAATGGCCCGGAAGGACGCCTTCGCGCTGGTGGCGGCCGATCCGGGGTTGCGCCGACCCGAACACGGACCGCTGCGGCAGGCCGTGCTCAGGCGCTACGGGCAGACGCTGGACTTGGCGGAGATCGGGTGAGGGAGGAATGACGAATGCCGAAGCCTGAATGACGCAAAAAGCCCAAATATCGAATGACCAAATGACGAAACCGGCAGAGGTCGCGCTACTCACTGGTAGGCTAACGTCCCCTGCGCACCTCCGGGTTTCGTCCTTCGTCATTCGGGCTTCGGCATTCTTTCGTCATTCGGATTTGATCCTTCGTCATTCCCGAATTTGGCGCTCCAGTGCCTCGTGCAGCTTGTCGAGCACCTGGCTGAGGTTCTCCAGATCTTCCTCGGACAGCTTCTGGAGCACCTCGGTGATGCCCTGGACCCGCTGGGCCTCGTATTCTTGCAGGGCCTTCTCGCCGGTTGCGGTCAGGCAAACGTCGATCTTGCGCTTGTCGTGAGGATTGATGCGGCAACTGATGAGGGGGCGGGAGTGGGTCTCCAGCGAGCGGATAATGCGCGACATCTGGGCCGGCAAGACGCCCAAGAGGCGCTGGATGTCGCCGACGATCATGGTGCCGTGCTGGTGCAGGATGGAAAGGGTGAGGAACTCAACTTCCTTGAGGTCCCCCGCCCGGCGGCGACCTCGCGGCACGAGCAAGGCGAGCCGAGTCAGGATGTCGAACAGATTGTGCGCAACTTCCTCGAGCCGCACCCCCGCACCGCTCGAAACCATGGCGACCCATCCCTTACACTTCGTTCGGGGGAAACCGGCCGCGACGGCGCGGCCGCCCGGGACCACACACCCCACCGTTAAACTCGGGGCAGTTTCCCTAACTTATCGCTGCTGACATGGGATTGTCAATCAGAAAGCGATTAACACACCAAGAAGTGAGCAAGTGCGAATGGGTTGTGCCGGGGACACCGACGGTACGGCGGGTCACTTGGCCGATTCGGTCGGCTGGGGGCGGGACGGGCTGATCCAGGTGGCGCTCAGCTGCTGCCGCCAGAGGGCGACATTCAGGGCCAGGAGGGCCAAAAGCAGCAGGACCATGCCGGGCTGATCGGTGAGCACGGTCCGGATGGCTCGGAGGGCGCGGCCGAGGAAGCCCCGCCGGCGCAAGGCCCGCACCTCCTGGCGGAGGAAGTCGCGGTGGGCCAACAGCAGCTTCCAGCCGGCCTTCCAGTCGCGGGCCAGGGCCTCGCGCTGGCTGGGCAGCAACGTCTGGAAGGTGGGGACGATGATATGCTGCCGCGCCAGGGACACCACCAGGTAGCCGGGCTGGCCGGCTGCCCCCAAAAGCGGCGGGAAGTTTGCGAGCTGGACGCGGATGGCGGTCAGTTCGTCGATCAACTCGATTGCCTCGGCGGGTCGGTTGATCTTCCGGGCCGGGTCGCTCAGGTACTTGCCAACCGCCTCCCAGGACCGCAGTAGTTGTCGGGTACGTGCAATGCGGTGATAGAGGGCGCGCTTGGTGCCCAGGCCGCGCCGCGCCGGTCGGGACAATCGGGCCGCCTCGACCACGGGGTCCGGCTTCTCCGGCGGCCCGGCGGCCGACAGGGCCGGCTCGCTCTGGGTCGGCAAGGCGGCCGGCTGGATCTGGGTATCCAGTTCGGACTGGGCCGGTCCGGGAGTGATCGAAAGGTCAAGCTGGGTGGCCGCGGACGCGGCAGGGAGCACCGGCGGCGCGGTCAGACGGCCGTTGGACCGATTCGATCGGACGCCGGCCTGGCTCAGCAGGGCGGCATCGTAGGCCCGCTTGCTCTCGGGGTCGGTCAAGCAGACGAACGCCTGGGCAAGGCGGTTCATTGCCTCGGTGGCCTGCTCGGGGTGGGTCAGCTGATAGCGGCGCACCGCGTCCAGGCGTTCCTGAACGTGCTGCTCAATAGTGGCAACGTCCGCTTCGCCGGGTTGCAGCCCCAGCAGCCGATAGTGATCGGGCGGCCAACTGTCAGCCGGCAATCCCAGCCAGGTACAGATGAGTTGGTGACTCACGGCTGGTTCCCCGCTGTGAATGGTCTCCCTGTTTATCTAGGATGCCAAATCTCGCCCCAAATTGCAAAGGGGAGACCGTAGGAATCCTTTCGCCCGCCGCCGTGCCGCCCCCCGATAGGCGAATCAGCCCAGGATCCGAGACCCTGGGCAATCCCCAGCGCGTGCCCCGGCCTCGCTGGCCCGCGAGAAGAGCACCCCGAGAGGCCCGGCGCGCTGGAAAACTAACCGGCCAGGTGGTATAAAGGCCGCGTTCGGTCTGCCGCTCCACGGGGCGAGCCGGCCCTTTCCTCCCTTTCCCTCCTCTCCCTGTAAAGAGGATGGGGCCGGCGGGAGAGGTGTTTCGCGTGCTATCATCTGTTAGGAGCGGCCGACCCGGTCTGCCGCCCCGGGTCGGCCCACGGACCGCCGACACGAGTCAACCGTAAGCCTTTTCAGGAGACGAAACAAGATGGCGTCTGTTGCGACGAACAAAACCAGCAAGGAGCCCACCGTTCCCCGGGCAGATTACGCCGTGGCCGATCTGTCACTGGCTGACTGGGGCCGGCGAGAGATCGCCATCGCCGAGCATGAGATGCCCGGCCTGATGGCCCTCCGCAAGAAGTACGCCGCTAGCCAGCCGCTCAAGGGCGCCCGCATCGCCGGCAGCCTGCACATGACCATCCAGACGGCCGTGCTCATCGAGACGCTGCAAGCGCTGGGGGCCGAGGTCCGCTGGGCCAGCTGCAACATCTACTCGACCCAGGACCATGCCGCCGCCGCTCTGGTCGTCCGCGGCACTCCCATCTTCGCCAAGAAGGGAGAGACCCTGGAAGAGTACTGGGAGTACACCCACCGCATCCTGGAGTGGCACGACGGCGGCACCCCCAACTTGATCCTCGACGACGGCGGCGATGCTACCCTGTTGGTCCACCTCGGCTACGCTGCCGCCAACGACCCTAAGGTGCTCGACCGCGCTCCGGAGTCGGAGGAGGAAGCCATCCTGCTTGGCTCGATCCGCCGCAAGCTCGCCGCCGACCCTCGCTTCTACCACCGCGTGGCCGAGAACATCATCGGCGTCTCCGAGGAAACCACCACCGGGGTCAAGCGCCTCCGCAAGCAGGCCGCCGAGGGGACGCTGCTGTTTCCGGCGATTAACGTCAACGACAGCGTGACCAAGAGCAAGTTCGACAACATCTACGGCTGCCGGGAGAGCGTCCTGGACGGCATCCGCCGGGCCACCGATGTCATGATTAGCGGCAAGAAGGCGGTGGTCTGCGGCTACGGCGACGTGGGCAAGGGGTGCGCCCAGGCCTTCCGCGGTGCCGGCGCCGTTGTCTTCATCACCGAGATCGACCCGATCTGCGCCCTGCAAGCGTGCATGGACGGCTTCCAGGTGGTCACCATGGACGACGCGTGCAAGTGGGGGGACATCTTCGTCACCGCCACCGGCAACGTGGATGTCATCACCCGCGAGCACATGGACCAGATGAAGCACAACGCCATTGTCTGCAACATCGGCCACTTCGACAGCGAGATTCAGATCGCCCGACTGGCCGACCTGAAGTGGGAGGAGATCAAGCCGCAGGTGGACCATGTTATCTGGCCCAACGGCAAGCGGATCATCGTGCTGGCCAAGGGGCGGCTGGTCAATCTCGGCTGCGCTACCGGCCATCCCAGCTTCGTGATGAGCAACTCCTTCTGCAACCAGACGCTGGCCCAGATCGAGTTGTTCACCAACGGCCGAAAGTTGGAGAAGAAGGTCTATCTGCTGCCCAAGCACCTCGATGAGGAGGTGGCCCGACTGCACCTGGACCACCTTGGCGCCAAGCTGACCAAGCTGACGCCCAAGCAAGCCGCCTACATCGGCGTCAAGGAGGAAGGCCCGTTCAAGCCGGAAGAGTACCGGTATTGATCCGGCTGGCACCGGGACTCAGCGATCAGGGGGTCAGGAGTCGGAGGAGGGTTGGGGAGGGCAGCCGGCCTGTCTTCCCCACCCCTACCCTCGGACGCCGGGCCTCCGTTTTTTTTCTTCTGCGGGCTAGTTAGGGAGCGATTTTCACTGTATCTTAACAGACGACGATGGTCTCTCACCATCAGGAAACCCGCACCAAGGGGGCGGTGTCGTGAAGAAGATCGCTATCATTCCGACCCTTTTTACGCTGGGCAATGCCGTCTGCGGCTTCGCGGCCATTGCCTTGGCCAGCAAGATCGACCAGACCCCCGAAACGACCATTTACTTCGCCTACAGCGCCTGGCTGATCCTGGCGGCGATGCTGTTCGACCTGTGCGACGGCTACGTGGCCCGGCTGTCCAAGTCGGCCAGCGACTTCGGCGGCCAACTCGACAGCCTGTGTGACGCCATCAGTTTCGGGGCAGCCCCGGCTTTCCTGCTATTGCGGCTGGGGCGGGACTGGGAGGCACCGGTAGTGCGGCAGGCGGTGGCCGTCATCGCCGCCCTGTACATGGTCTGTACGGTGCTCCGCCTGGCCCGCTTCAACCTGGAGAACTCGCCCGACCCGGCCAGCCACAAGCGCTTCAAGGGGCTTCCCTCGCCGGCCGCCGCCGGCTGCCTGGTCTCGCTGGCGCTGCTCCGCAGCGGCACGGCCACCGACTGGGCTGGCTTCGACCCCGGGCTGATTCATGCCTGGGTCAAGGTCTGGGCCCCGGTCGGTGCGCTGTTGGTGGCCCTGCTGATGGTCTCGCGGCTGCCGTACCCTCATCTGACCAAGCAGCTCCTCCGCGGCCGGCAGCACTTTAGTTACCTGGTGCGGCTCATTCTGGCCGGCGCGTTGATCATCCTGATGCGCGAATTGGCGCTCCTCGTGCTGTTCTGGGGTTACGCCCTGAGCATGCCGAGCCGTTATCTCTTGACCCGCGGTCTGCACAGCAATCGGCTGCCCGCGCCGGGCCACGAGGTCTTGCCGCGATAGTCTGGTGAGTGGGGCCACTGTCTTTACCACTCACCACTCACCACCATGTTCACCGGTCTGATCGAAGCCCTGGGCCTCGTCCGCCGCGTCGAGCTGGAAGGCGCCGGCCGGCGCCTGGTGGTGGCCGCGCCGACCCTGGCCCCGGAGTTGGCCGTCGGCGCCAGCGTGGCCGTCAACGGCGCCTGTCTCACGGTGGTCCGGATCGAGGGAGAAATCCTTCACTTTCAGGCCGGGCCGGAGACCCTCCGCCGCACCAACCTGGGCGAACTGGCTGTCGGCGACCAGGTCAATCTGGAACGGCCGTTGCGGCTCGGCGACCGACTGGGCGGGCACCTGGTACAGGGACATGTCGATGGCGTAGGGCGAATCGCCGAGCGGCTGCGCCAGGGCGAATGGGAACTGGTCTGGTTCAGCTGCCCGCCGGAGCTGGCCGAGCAGATGGTGCCCAAGGGTTCGGTGGCGGTGGACGGCGTTAGCCTGACCTTGGTGGACGTGGCCGCCGACCGTTTCAGCGTTGCCCTGATCCCGCACACGCTTGCCAACACCACGCTCGGCTTCAAGCGGCCCGGGGCGGCGGTGAACCTGGAAACCGACATCCTCGCCAAGTATGTCTGGAAATGCCTGCGCGGCAGTGGCGTGACATTCGAGATGCTCCAGCGGGCAGGCTTCATAGCGCCCCGGTGACGGCTTGTCAATCGGTCGGACCGGTGGTACAAAGGGAATCTCTGGAAGACCAGGTCTAGCTGGATGCGCTGCATCAGGGCGGTGATGCGCCGCCCGAGCGTTTTGCTGGCCATTCTTCCCGAGGAAGGCTGTTTCAGGCCCGCTGATCGGTGCGCACGCGATCCCCGCCCCGGCGGCCTGGAACAACCCCGCCCGCCGTGGTTCCGCCGCGGCGAGGATCGCGTGCGCACCGGCGGGCCCGAGAGCCTTCCACGGACCAGGTCCCGTAGTAGGCCGTTCTTCCAGAAGAAATGGGGCTGCCCGCGAAACTCGGGCAGCCCCTTTGCCTTCCCCCAATGTCGGTGAGCCACCATGACCGCTCCAGGATCATCGCCGCGACAAACGCTGTCGTATCTCCGCAGCCTGTTCGAGCGGCACGGACTAAAGCCGAAGACCAAGCTCGGCCAAAACTTCCTCATCGATCTCAACCTGCTCGACGTGATCCTGCGCGCCGCCGAGCTGACCCGCGAGGACCTGGCGCTGGAAGTCGGCACCGGCACCGGCAGCCTGACCGCCCGGCTAGCTGAGGAAGCCGGTGCCGTCCTGAGCGTCGAGATCGACCCGGACTTCCATCGTCTGGCCAAGGAAGTCGTCGCGGGGCGGGACCATGTCGTGCTGATCAACGCTGACATCCTCAAAAACAAGAATGAGCTGAACCCGGACGTGCTCGCCGCCCTTGACGAGCTGTGGCGGCGCGCCGGCTGCACCCGGATCAAGCTGGTGGCCAACCTCCCGTACGTGGTGGCCACGCCGGTGATCAGCAACTTCCTGCTGACCGAGCTGCCGATTGAGCGGATGGTGGTGACGGTGCAGTGGGAAATCGCGGAGCGGCTGACGGCGTCGCCGGGGACCAAGGATTACGGCGCCCTGGCGGTGCTGGTGCAAAGCCTGGCCGACGTGGAGCTGCTGCGGAAACTGCCGCCGTCGGTGTTCTGGCCGCGGCCGCAGGTGGCGTCGGCCATCGTCCGTATCCGGCCGAACGCCGCCAAGCGGGCCCACGTCGGCGACGTGCATCGCTTCCGCGCCTTCCTCCGCGATCTGTATGTCCACCGCCGCAAGAACCTGCGCAGCGCCCTGGCCGGTTTGCCGAGCGGCCGCCGCGATAAGGACGAGGTGGACCGCAAACTGGCCGAGCTGGGCCTGGAGGGGACTACTCGCGCCGAGGACCTCGACCTCGAACAGCACCTGCGGCTGTGCGAGGCGTTTGGGTGAGAGGGTGCCAGGTTTAGCGGGGAGCCGCAGGCGACCGCGCCCGCTCAACATCATCCCGCGTTCCTCTTCTCCTCCAGCTTGTTGAGTTTGTTGTACAGCGTCTTCAGACTGATTCCCAGCTCGGCGGCGGTGGCGGGTTTATTGTTGTTGTTCTTCTCCAGCACGCGGAGGATATGCTCCATCTCGATCTCCTCCAGCGTGCGGGCCGTGCCGGAAGGCGCTGCCCCGGGCCGTCGCAGGCTGAGCGTCGTCGGCCCGCTTGCCCGGGTACGGATGTGGTGCGGCAGATGCTCCGGCGTGATGCGCTGGCCGCCGGCAATGATGTAGGCATGCTCCATGACGTTGGCCAACTCGCGGACGTTGCCCGGCCACTCGTGCTCCAAGAGAACGTCGATCGCCTCGGGGCTGAGCAGGTCGGCGACCTGCTCCACGGGCCGGCGGGCCGCCCGACCAAGCAGGTGCCGCGCCAGGTCCGGGATGTCGGGCCGCCGCTCCCGCAACGGCGGCAGCCGAATCTCGAACGTGTTGATCCGGAAGTAAAGGTCCTCGCGGAACTCGTCCTTCTGGATCATGTCGCGCAAGTCGCGGTTGGTGGCGCAAAGAACGCGGACATCGGTACGGAACGGCTTGGTGTCGCCCACCTTGCGGATCTCGCCCGACTCCAGGAAGCGGAGCAGCTTCACCTGGATGTTCTTGTTCAACTCGCCGACCTCGTCGAGGAACAAGGTGCCGCCGTTGGCCACCTCGAACAGCCCCTTGTGGTCGCGATCGGCCCCGGTGAACGCCCCCTTAACGTGGCCGAACAGCTCGCTCTCGACGAGGTTTTCCGACAGAGCGCCGCAGTTGACCGGTACGAACGGCATGTGGGCTCGGTTGCTCATCTGCCACAACGAGCGCGCGACCAACTCCTTACCGGTGCCGGTCTCGCCGAGGATCAGCACTACTGAGTCGGTCGGGGCGACGGTGGCCAGCAGCCGGTGGACGGCGGCCATCGGCGGCGAGGTGCCGACCAGGACGGTCGGTCCCTCGGCGGCCTGGCAACGGCTTTCCAGGGCGAGGTTCTTGTGCTTCAGCTCGCGGCGGTCGGCCACCTTGTTCAGCACCGCCTCGATCTCGGCCAACTTGCATGGCTTGGTGATGTAGTCGAAGGCCCCCAGCCGCAGCGCCTCGATGGCCGTCTCCTGGCTGGCGTGGCCGGTCATGATGATCGCCTCGGTGTCCGGCGCCGTCTGCTTGAGGTGCTCCAGCACCTCGATGCCGCTCATCCCCGGCATGCGCAGGTCGAGAATGGCGGCGTCGAAAGTGCTCTTTTCCAGGGCCTTGAGGGCGGCCCGGCCATCGGGACAAACGGTGACCTCGTGGCCCAGGCGCGGCAGCTCCGAGTTCATGAACTCCTGCAGCGACTTCTCGTCGTCCACGAACAGCACGCGCAGGCTCTTGTGCGTCTCCACCCGTTCTCTTCCCGTCGGACGAGCAGTCATGGTTCCTTCCATCTCTTATTCCGCAGGGGCCGTTCTTCAAGCGACCATCCGGGCCGGCGGCTCGTCGGCGGCGGCCTCGGCGGGCTGTAGCGGCAACCGGACCGTGAACGTGCTTCCCTGGCCCGGGCCGGGGCTGGCCGCCTCGATCTCGCCGCCATGCTGGCTGACAATGCGGTGGCTGATGGTCAGTCCCAGGCCGGTCCCCTTGCCGGTTCGGCTGCGGGTGAAGAACGGCTCAAAGATGTTCTCCAGCACCTCGGGCGTCATGCCGCAGCCGGTGTCGGCAAACTCCATCTCCGCCATGCCGTCGCGCTGCCGCACCCGGATGGTCAACGTGCCGCCGTCTTCCATACTGTCCAGAGCGTTGACTACCAGGTTGAGCACCACCGACTTGATCTCCTGCACGTTGACCCGGGCAATCACCCGGCCGAGCGGCTTGAAGACAACCTGCTTCCCCTTGCAGCTCTGGTGGTGCTGAAGCATGTCCAGGACTGACTGGACAATCTCGACAAGATCGGCCGGCTCCCGATGGCGCTCGCCGGGCCGGCTGAACTCCAGCAGCCGCTCGGTGATCTTCTTGCAGCGGAACGCCTCCTCCTGGATCATCCGCAGGTACTTGGCGACGACCTCCCGCTCCGAAGGATGAAGGATGAAGGATGAAGGATGAATCCCCGAACCGCCGCGAGTCGGTCCTTCCTCCTTTGTCCTTCCGCCTTCCTCCTTCCGGAACAGCCGCGCTTCCAGCGCCTCGGCGCAGAAGGCGATGCTGGCCAGCGGGTTGTTGATCTCGTGGGCGACGCCGGCCGCCAGGAAACCGACACTGGCCAGCCGCTCGGAGCGCACCAACTGTCGGCTGCGCTCGTTGACCTGATGGGCCAGATCGGTGTACATGTCGCGCAGCCGGCGGGTCATGTCATTGAACGCCTCGGCCAGGTCTTCGATCTCGTCGCCGCTGTGTACCTCGATGTGGTGCTCGAAATCGCCCTGGGCCACGCGCCCGACTCCCCGCTCCAGGTCGCGGATTGGGTAGAAGATCCAGGCGTAAAAGAAGCGCAACAGGCCGACCATCAACACCACACCGACGACCGTGGTCGAGACCACCAGCCACATTGCCTTGCGATAGTCGGACTTGGCTGTCGTGATCCGGTGGTAGAGGTCGTCGTAGATCACGTCTTGCAGGTCGTTGGAGGTATGCACCAACCGGGTGATGACCCGATCGACCTTCTCGTGGCGGCGCGGCGAGGGCGGGGCGCCGTGGTGGACCTGGGGTACCTCCGCTTCGGTAATGGCCTGCCCCAACTCGGCGAAGAGTTGTTGCAGGGCCTCGACCTGCTGCTGTTCCCGCAGGCCGCGGTCCAGGTCGCGGCGGAGTTGCAAGGTCGCCTGCAACTTTTGTTGGTACGCCTCCAGGGCATTGCGGGCGTTCTGGAGCTTGGCCCGCAACTCGGCGATCTCCTCGGCAGGGTTGCAGCGCTCGTGATTCGGGGGGGCGGCCAGGTCAGTCATCACCACCTTGAGGTTCTGGGCCTCCTTCAGCTCCAGCAGCTTGCTGTCCATGCTGCTCATGGTGGCGCGGTACGAGGCCAGCCCCTTGAGGGTGCCGGCCAGCAGGAGGACCAGGATGCCGACAACTAGGCCGAGCCCCAGCATCAGCTTATGGCGGAACCGCCAGCGACCGGCCACACCCCGACCTCCTTGTCCAGCGGGCCGGAGCGCTGCGACCGTCGGCGACTCCGCGAGGGAGCCCCGCTCGTCTCCCCCGCTGGCACACCCGGTCGCGCAGCCCGATCCTGCGGACCGCCGGGGACTCTACCAGAAGACGCCGCGCAAATGGAGAGCAACTTGTGAACCGTCCGTTAGTCCAGCATCTGTAGTTCCGTAGTCCGCTGCTCTCGCGGTCAAGGAAGGCATGGTGGAGGGGATAGGAGAGACAGAGGAACTCCATGTCCCGGCGACATACGCGGGATGCCATGCTCCGGACATACGAACTACGGACAAGATGGACTGTAGGGGGCCAGGAGAGGGCTAAGCCACTCGAACAGGTCCGGCATCAGCCGCAGGGCAGTGGCCAAGTTGTGCCGCCCCTTGGGATCGTAACCTACCGCGATGCACAAGCCTCGTTCTCTTGCCAGGAAGAGGAAACTTTCCACCTGAGCGTCAATGTTGAACTCGTCGCGGCCGCCGTAGCCGATGTACATATCCAGCTCGCCGGGCTTCAGGTCATACGCGTCGAGCATCTCAGCCGGGTTCTCCTGGATGATGGCCGACAGAATGTCGTCCTTGCGGTCGTAGAGCGGATCGACGATATGCTTGACGCGGACGAGGACGACGCCGTAAAACCGGCCGACGATCTGCCAGCGGCGGATCTCGGTCTGCCAGTCCCAGCAGTCAGGGCGGAAGTTGCCGCGGTAACGGCCGTGGCAGTCGATCCAACGAGTATTCAGGGGAGGAAAGATGCCGCAGACGACCTTGACCCGGTCGCGGTACTTGATGGCCAGGTTGTAGGCCGCCCCACCCCCCATAGAGGCGCCGGCGAGCACATGGGCCTCGCGCTCAGGGCGGATCGGGAAGTTCGTCACGACGAAGTTCCAGACATCGTGCATGACGAAGTCTTCGAACCGTCCGGCGCGGGTGTTGATAAAGAAGCTGCCGGGGTTGCGGATGCAAGCGTGGCCGTCGATGCTGCCATCAGGGCAAGCGATGATGGCTGCCGGCAGTTTGCCCGTGACCATAGCGGCGTCGAGGTGCTCCACCACGTCGTCGCGGAAGGAGGTCTCGTCCTGGGCAAAGCCGTGCAACCAGATCACCAGGGGATAAAGCTGGTTGGGATCGAAACCGGGCGGCAGGTAGACGTAGAGGTCGCGGCGCTGGTGCAGGGCCTCGGACCAGATGCGGCGGTCGGCGCCGTGGTTGCGGGTGAAATCGAGGAGCTGCCCGTGGAGACGGCGGTTGACCCGGTTGAGTCGGGCCTCGCCGAACGGTCCCCCGGCCCGGGCCATGGGCAGCAGCCAGGGAAAGAGCAGCACCAGTGCCAACCAGCGCACGGTTTTCACGAGGGGTTCTCTCTCAGGCGCGGTGCCGGATGCCTTCCCGGCCGATCCTCCTAAATCCTTCGACCGAACTCACCGGCCGACCGCAGCGCCGGGGGGCCCGATGGACGGCCCGGCCAGGAGCTGAGCGCGGGTCCTGCGGGGTCTGGGGAAATGGGGAGCCGCCGAAGGCATGAGGGATGAATGAGGAAAACCGGGAAGAAGGAATGGCGCCGACGACGGGGAAACAGGGGTACAAGGGACGGGGGCTTTTCGCTCAAGTTTGGTGGACAACCCAAGGAGAAGGCATGGTGTGGCCACACTTCCGTTCCTTCCTGCGAAAAGTCGAATAGAATGAACGGGCCGGTCCTTCCCGTTGCCGAGCGATGGGCGAGCGTTCATGTGGGCGGTGGCGGTCTGCGCGCTGACGGCGGTGATTGTGCTGGTGCAATGGCGGCGTTCCGGCCAGAGTCTGGTGCACTTCGTGGGCCTGGGGCTGGTCCGGATGTATGCCCGCGTCTGGCACGGCCTGACCTGGAACGGTCCGGCGCCGTTGCCGGCCAAGGGGCCCGCCATCCTGATTGCCAACCACACTTGCAGCGCCGACCCGGCCTTCTTGCAGGCCGGCTGCCGGCGACCGCTTAGCTTCCTGATCGCCCGCGAGTATTACCGGGACCTACCCTGGGCGCGGCGGCTGTTCGACTACCTCGGCGCGGTGCCGGTCGGCCGCAACGGGCGGGATGTCGCCGCCGTGCGACAGGGGTTGCTGCGGTTGAGCGAGGGGCGCGTTCTGTGTATTTTTCCGGAAGGGGGGCTGCACGCTGCCGGCCGTGGGCGGATGCGGCGGGGCAAGGGGGGTGCCGCCTTGCTCGCTTTACGCAGCCGGGCGCCGGTTTACCCGGCCTTCATCAGCCGGGGGCCGGGACACCGCAACGTCCCCCGCGCCTGGCTGCTCCCCTCGCGGACGAGCATCGTCTATGGCCCGGCGGTGGACCTGTCGGCTTACTACGACCGGCCGATCGACCGCCGCCTGGTGGAAGAGGTGACCGCCTTGCTGATGCAGCGCATCGCCGAGCTGGGGCCGCCGCGAACAAATCGCCGTCGCCCGGCATCTGCACCGAGGAGGAAACTGCCATGACCGCAACCGAGCTGACCCGGAAGCACTGCCAGCCGTGCGAGGGCGGGATGCCTCCGCTGTCGGCGGAGGAGGTGAGCCGTTACCTGGCGGAGCTGAAGGACTGGAAGCTCAGCGCCGACGGCAAGCGCATCCGACGTGAATGGCGCGTCAAGGACTTCGCGGCCGGCCTGGACTTCTTCAACCGGGTCGGCCAGCTCGCCGAGCAGGAGGACCATCATCCCGACCTGCACTTGACCAATTATCGTCAGGTGGCGATCGAACTCTCGACGCATGCCGTCGGCGGCCTGACCGAGAACGACTTCATCCTGGCGGCGAAGATCGATACGTTGCCCGTCGAGCTGAAGAAATGAGCCCTGTCTTGCCGCTTGTGGCCTAGCGTTCGCGCCCAAACCGTAAGCGGCAGGACTGTTCCACGGAGGGTTACTCATGGCAACGGCCCAACCGGTCGCCATCGGCCCGGCCGTCTGCGGTCCGGGGCATCCGCTCCTGTGGGTCCTCGGCCCGTGCGTCATCGAGTCGCACGACCTGACGCTGCGGATCGCCGAGGTGCTCCGCGGCCTGGCCGAGCGGCTGGCGCTGCCGCTGGTTTTCAAGGCGTCATTCGACAAGGCCAATCGCACCTCTGGCAAGTCGTTCCGCGGTCCCGGACTGCACGAGGGGCTGCGAACCCTGGAGGCGGTCAAGTGCCGGACCGGATTGCCGGTCACCACCGATGTGCATGAGTGCCACCAGGTCGAGGCCGTGGCCCAGGTTGTCGATCTGATCCAGGTGCCGGCTTTCCTGGCCCGGCAGACCGATTTGGTGCAGGCGGCCGGGCGCACCGGGCGGCCGGTCAATGTCAAGAAAGGGCAGTTCATGGCCCCCTGGGACATGCGCCACGTCGTCGCCAAGATGGAAGAGGTCGGCAACCGCCGGCTCTTGCTCACCGAGCGCGGCGCCAGCTTCGGCTACAACACCCTGGTCAGCGACATGCGCTCCATCCCGTGGATGCAGGAACTGGGCTGCCCGGTGATCTTTGACGCCACGCACAGCGTACAGATGCCAGGCGGCCGGGGGGACCGCAGCGGCGGCGACCGGCGGATGGTGCCCTACCTGGCCCGGGCCGCCGTGGCCGCCGGTTGCGATGGTCTGTTCCTGGAGACGCACCCGCGGCCGGACAAGGCCCTGAGCGACGGCCCTAACATGATCGCCCTGGATGACCTGCCCGCGCTGGTTGAGTGCTGTCTGCGCATCCGCGCGGCGGTTGCCGGCCCCGCGTCGGGCTGACCGGCCCGCTGCAATCGGACACCAACCCGAGACCCGAGATGAGCACCGAAGAGCAAACCTCGATCTGGTCCCGCCCGTTCATGCCCTACTTGATCGTCGGCGGCGTTCTTGTGTTGATCGGCGTGGGGCTGGTCGTGGCCCTCAGCACCATCGGTCCGCCATCCGTGCGGACGGCCCTGAACCCGACGACCCGTGTCGAAGAGCCGCTGGAGAACTTGCGCGAGGCCCTCGCCCGGTCGGCGGACCTGGGGGTTTGCCGACAGGCGGTCCAACAGATGAATGATTACCTCCGCCGGGCCTCGGGAGATGCCCCCCGCGCCTTGACGGAGACGCAGCGCGACTTCCTGAAGAATCACCTGGCGCTGGACGCGGATGAGCTGACCGAGGTGAGCAGCGGCAGTTTTACCCCGTTGGACGCCCACCACCTCGACCTTTGCTTCCTACTCCGCGACGCCTTGCGCGGGCTGCAAGGGGAGGAAGGAACCGCTCGCCCTGCCCGTCCAACCGAGTCACAGATCGCCGCAGCGTTCGCCTGGGTGGTCCGTCAGGTGCAGGTCCAGGAACGGCCCGGTGAGCTGCCCGTGCCGCCGCAGTTCGTCCTCCGCCGCGGCTGGGGCAGTGCCCTGGAGCGGTCGCTCATCTTCCTGGCGCTGTTGCAGCAGATGGGCGTCCCCGGCTGCTTGGTCATCCTCGCCGAGGCGGCCGGCTCCCGCCTCTGGGCCTGCGGCGCCCTGGCCGACCGGGGCGATGGCCGGCAGGTTCTCCTTTTTGATCCGCGTCTCGGCCTGCCGCTGCCCGGCGCCAAGGGCGAGGGGGTCGCCACGCTGGCTGAGGTCCGCGCCCAGCCCGACCTGTTGAAGCAGCTCACTGTGGACGACAAATACCCCTACGATGTGACTGCCGAGCAGGCGGCCACGGCGGAGATCCACCTGGTCTGTCCCCTCTCCGCCGTCGCTCCGCGAATGAAGTACCTGGAAGCCAAACTCCAGGATCCTGACCCGTCCATCAAGGCCCCCCCGGTCCATGTCAAGCTCTCGGCGGACGCCCAGGAGCTGTTCGGGCAGTTCGAGGCGGCGGTCGGCAAGGGGACGCCAGTGAAGGTCCATGCCGGTCTGAGCAAACTATTGCGTTACTTCCTGCCGACTGATGAAGGAGGCGTTGATCGGTCGGATCGCCTGAACCGGTTCCGATCGGAGCTGATCCCTTGGGAGCGGCTGCCGCCCGAGGTCCGGGACTTACCGGGCGACCCGGGCCAGCGGCTGCAAAGTTTCTTCGGTGGGCCGTTCATCCAATTGGTGCTGGAGCCGCAGCGGCCCCGCGACTTGATGCTGCGCGGCGACCTCAAGGAAGCGGTGGAGCAGCTGACGAAAGCGATGGATGAGCTGCGCCATCAGAAAGGCGACGCCCTTCCGCCGGACTGGAGAGAGCAGGTGGCGAAGTGGCGAGAGGAGATCAATCGGGCTCACGCCGAGTTGATCCGCGCCGAGCGGGCGGCCGGCAAGGAGGGGACGGCCTCACCGGCCGTGACGGCGGCCCGGGAGGAGGTGATGAAGGTCTGGAAAGCCGGTGGCCGGGTGCTGATCCCTCTGCTGCAAACCAGCACCGCCGAGCCGCGGGGCCTCCAACTGACCTACTTCCTCGCCCTGTGCAAGCATGAGCAGGCCGAGCAGCTTCAGGCCCGGCTGGAGCGGGGCCGAAAACCGGACCGTCCGGCGGACAAGCGACTGACCGGCGAGGCGGCGGCGGTCCGGAGTGCCTGGCAGGATGCTGCCCTGTGGTGGGTGTCGCTGACCGAAGCGCACCCCGCGGCGCGGGAGACGGCCGGCGCGCGCCGGCTCCATGCCCGCGCCCGCGCCATGCTGGGCGAGACCGAACGGGCGGTGGCGATCCTCCAGGATCTGTCCGGCCCATTAACCGACCACGAGAGGACGGCTCAGCTGTACCTGGCGCGGCAGCTGAAAGACCGGAAGCCGTAAGGCCGGATCACCGGGATCGTTTTCGGGGGTGAGCGGCCGGCTGACGCCGGCCGGTCGAGGCGTTGAGGGGTACACCGGCCCGCTCACGCCGGCCGCTCGCTGGGCCGGCCGGAGCCGTCAGCGGCCAACCCCGGCTGTCCCATGAAGAGTTTCCTGGCTAGGCGCTGGTTCCTGCTTCTGCTTGTCGTGGGGCTGGCCGTGGCAGGCTGGCGGCCGGACTGGCTCCGTCCGGCGGTCGAGCGGCTGCCGCCGCGGGCGGTGGTCGCCCTGGCCCTCTTCCTGATGGCCTGGGGCCTGGACAGCCGCAGCCTGGGCCGTTCTCTGTTGCGGCCGTTGCCGGCCCTATGGGCGGTGGCGATCAGCTATGGTGCCCTGCCTGCCCTGGCCTACCTGGCCGGCCGGCTGATGCCGGCCGACGCCCTCCGCATCGGGTTGATGATCTCCGCGAGCGTCCCCTGTACGCTGGCCTCGGCCGTGCTCTGGACCCGCATGGCCGGCGGCAACGAGGCGACGGCGCTGCTGGTGATCGTGCTGACCACCAGCACCAGCTGGCTGGCCACCACCCTCTGGCTCGTGGCCGGCACCGGCACCACGGTCGCCGTGGACGCCGCCCCGCTGATGCGCGACCTGATGTTGTGCCTGATTGTGCCGGTCGGCCTGGGGCAACTCGGCCGCACGATCGGTCCGCTGGCCACCCTGGTGACGCGCTGTCGCAAGGCCGTCGGCGTCATCGCCCAGCTCCTGATTTTTAGCATCATCATGAAGGCGGCGGTTGGGGTGCATGACGGTTTGAACGGACAGGCCGCTGCTTTCTCCGCGGGGGCGCTGGCGACCGCAGCGGCCGTCTGCGTCGGCACCCATCTGGCAGCCTTGGCCGCCGGCTTCTGGAGCGGCAGCCTGTTCGGCTTTGACCGGCCCAGCCGGATCGCAATTGCCTTCGCCGGCAGCCAGAAGACGCTGCCGGTAGCCCTGCTGTTGCTGGAAGGGTATTTCAAGGAGTACCCGCTGGCCGTGGTGTCGCTGCTGTTCTACCACGTCGGGCAGCTGGTGGTGGACACGTTCATCGCCGACGGCCTGGCCCGCCGCAAACCGGCCGCGATTGGACTGCCGCCTGAAGCGCTGGTCGAATGACGATGAATGGGTGGATCGGGTATAGAAGAGTCGGTTGGATGGCAGAGCAGGGCCTGGGAACTTGCACTCGAAGGCGCCTTCGTTGACGCTTCGCCGGTCGCCGACCGTTCAAGGACGTCCGCCTCGCCGGCGCCGCAGGTTATCCAACTCACGCCGCAATCGCTCGACGTCCGCCTCCGCCTGCCGGCGTGCCGCTTCCGCCTGCCGCTGCCTTTCTTCTGCCTGCCGGCGTGCCTCTTCCGCTTGTTGTCGCGCCTCGTCCGGAGTCAGAAGCCAGGCGCCTGTTGCGGGGTCGTAAAGCCGCAGCTCTCGACCGTGCCGCTCCAGGTGCAGCCCCAGCACCTGGCTGGGCAGACGGTGCTTCACCGGCTTGATCGGCACATACTTCCTCTTGCGGAGTCGATAGCCCTGAAGCGGCGGGTCCAGGTAGTCCATGAAGGGGTCAAACAGGAAGTATTCCCGGACGCGCAGCCGGTCGCGGTAAAGCGCGGACTTGTCCTTGATGTCCTCCTTGCGGGTGGACCGGGGGGTTAGCTCGATGATCAGGTCGGGGGCCTTGCCTTCACGCCAGATCAGGTAGTTCGGCCGCTCGGCCTTGGGCACTCCCTTGACCACGAACACATCCGGCGCAACGTGCCGCCGCCGATCGCCCGGTTTGTAGAAGACCAGGCGGTTGCCCGAGACGTACGCCATCGGATCGGCGGCATAGTACGCCTCCAGCGTCTTGATCAGGGCAAACATCAAGTTGCGATGCCAGTCCGTCTCCGCCATGGGGCGACCGTCCGAGGTGGGGTAGTCCAGGTCCTCCAGTCGCTCGGTCTTGATAGTCGCCATTGCCTCGCCCCTCTGTTAATCGATCGGGATGGATGCATCGCCATTGTATCGCCCGGCCGCCCTCAAGCGGTGGAGACGAACTCGCCGGTGTCGAACGGCAGCCGGTGCGTCTCAATCTCTCGGCACGGTGATGGTGAGCGGGTTTCGCCAGACCAGGCAGATCGGCTCCTTGGCCCGTTCGTAGCCGGGCAGCAACCCGGACGGGTCGGTGGCATATGCCCGCCGTTTGCCGTCTTTGTGCACGAACTCGTAAAGCGGCAGCGTCGTCGCCGGCGGCTCGCGGGTCGATGCCGGCAGGGCGTGAAACAGCGCCGCGGCCTTGCCCCTCGGCGGCGGCTCGCCGACCCGCAGCACCACGCCGCCATCTTCGCCCGGGTGCTCGTAGACCGGCACCGTCCCGCGGCCCGGCCGGTCGAGGGCGAAGAAGGCGACCGGCCGACGCTCCCGGCCAGCGGGCAGCCTCTGCACCGGGCCGAAGCGGTTGGCGGCGGCCGGGTCGGACAGATGATAGATCGGCACCGGCAAGGCCAGACGCGGATCAGCCAGGTTCAGCTTGTACATCACCTGGTTGTAGTCGTAGCGCGGCGTCTGCTCGGGGTTGCCGGAGAAAGTGTGCGTGTAGGTCCCCTCGAAAAAGATTACCCGGCCGTCTTCCTTGTCAAACATTGGGTGCTGCTTGGGATTGTAGAAGCTGTAGTGGTCGTGGCTGACCACCTTGCGGGCGTAGACCCACGGCCCTAGCGGCGAATCGGCCTCGGCATACCAAACCTCGCCCAGGAATGACGTGCCGCCCGCCTCGACCGTGATCATCACCCAGCGCCCACGGTAGCGGTTCCAGTAGACCGACGCGCCGTGGGCCGTCACCGCCTTGCCGCTGTCGGCATCTTGCAGGTGCAGCAGTGCCTCGCCAGGTTTCAGATGGCCGGCTTTGATCAACTTCGCTTGCTCGGCGGCGCTGACCGGCGGCGTCTTTTTCTTCCACCCCCAGCGCAGCGAGCCGTCGGGAGCGCGATCCAACCGGCCCTGCCCCGGCCGTGTCCCTTCCTCCAGACAGGTGAACGACTCGTAGCGGTCAAGGTTCTTCAGGTGCTCGGGATCGGCCCGGACGCGCACCAGCGGATAAGGCTCGGGGAAGTAGACGTACTCAACGCCGTCCACCGTGTGCTTGAAAGGATGTCCTCCCGGATGGACCGGGGCGTCCATCGGGAACTGGAGCACCTTCTCGAACTGCTGCTTCTGGTCATTGAACTCGGCCAGGCCGCGCTCGTAGATGTCGAGAAGGCCGCGCACCTTGACATAGGAAGCGAACATCCGCTCCCGGCCATCCTGATCGCGGAGCACGACCAGGCCGCCGATCCAAGTGGGGCCCGGCCCGGGCATCGGGGCCATCCTCTTGGCGAAGCCCTTCTCATCCACGAAGTATTCCAGATCGACGCCGACCTCCGGATCGAGGCCGCCGGCGCTCGGCAGGTCAGAGACGGCGCCGGGGACATCGAAGTTGCCGAGCGGATAGGCGGGCTGATTGGTGTCCCCCCAGAACCAGTAAATCTTGCCGCGGTAGACGGCGTTGACCACGCTATCGGAGCCGAAGACCAGGCCGTTGAGCAGCGGACGGCGAAGGGGGACCGGCCGGCCGACGAGGATACTGTCACGGTAGATGCCGGCGCCGGTGACGCGGTAGAGCCGCTCGGCCAGGTTGAGGCGCTTGATCTTTAACTCGGCGCTCCCTCCCTCGCTAACGTCCAGAGCCCGGCCGCGGAAGCCGAAGCCGTCCTTGGGGAACTCGTAGCCGTGGCTCTTGACGTGGAAGAAGACGCGCCGGCCCATCAGCCCCGGCTCATGGAAGGCAACGACGCCGTTGCTGTCGGTGTAGCAGCGGATGTTGTTTACTGTCCGCAGCTCGACCAGCGGCACGCCGCGGCCGGTCTCCTCGTCCACCACAGTGATCCGAAAATACTTGCCGGTCGGCGCCGGGTCGGCGGCCGGCACAAGCGCGGGCTGCAGGCCGGCAGCGAGGAACGCAACAACAAGGGTCCAGCCATGTTTTGCCATGAATCCTCTCCCGGGGTGATCAACGGTAGGCTTCGACCAGCTGGGCGACCGTTTGGCGCAGCAGGGGCTCGCCGCCGAAGGTCATGCCCAGGGCGCGGAGCTTGCCGGTTTCGATCTGGTGCTTCGGGCCGCGGTTCAGGTCGGCGATCTCGCTCGGGCTGCCGGTCAGCTCCTTGGCAATCCGGGCCACGTCCTGTTCGGCGACATAGCGGTCGTAGCAGTTGAAAGCTTGACCGGCAACAGCCCGATCATCGGCCCGCAGCAGCAATTCGACGGCACGGGCCACGTCGGCGGCGTGGACCTCCTTGCCGCCGCGGGCCGACCGGATCGGCTCGCCGCGGACCACCTGGCCGACCAGGTCATACCAGCGGCTGGCGGACGGCGGGTGGGCCAGCCCGTAGATACCGGTCGGTCGCAGAGCGCAGATCGGCCAGCCGTGGCCCAGGCCGTAGCTGTGGACAAATTTCTCCAGGGCGGCCTTGTGGGCCCCGTAATGGCTGGTCGGCCAGAGAGGATGGGCCTCGTCCAGTGGGCGGTCGTCAAGGATCACTTCATGGACGGCGCAAGTCGAGATGAAGACGAAGCGCGGCATTCCGGCCAAGTATGCGGCCTGGAAGAGCCGCAGCGAGCCCATCAGGTTTGCCTCGAGGAACGGCATCAGGTCTTCCGCCGCGCCGGCGCGGGAGCCATCCTGCCGCTCCCATTGCAAGGCAGCATGGACCACGGCATCCACCCCGCGGACTAGGGCGGCCGTGGCCTTCTCGTCACCGAGTTGCCCGGGCAGCCATTCGATGGACCGAGCAACATCGTCGAACCCGCGGCGGTCGCTGCTCGGCCGATACCAGCAGCGCAGCCGGTGGCCTGAGCCGGCGAGCTGGCGGACCAGGTAGCGCCCCAGAAACCCTGTAGCCCCGGTGATGGCGATATCCATGCGACAACCTCCTTCGCGCTGGATTATCGCACCTGGGGCAGCCTGGTCAATCCGTCGGCCTGGAAACGGCCGCAGAGAACGGCGCGGGCCGTTCTCTGCAAACCGGGGAGGAGACACATTGCGGATGGCAGGGGGACCGTCCCGGGCTCAAGGTTTCCCGCGCGGCTTGACCGACGGCAGTGGGATGCCGCTGGTCAGGTTGATGTCGCTGGTGAGTTTCTTGGGGCCGCGGTCCAGCCCGCTGGTCAGGTCAATCCCGCTGGTGAGTTTGATTCCGCTGGTCAGGTCGGCAGCGGGGATTGGCTCCGGGGAGGTGGCGGGGGCAGGCGCCGTGCTGCTGCTAGTGGTGGTGCTGTCCGTGTTGCGGGAAGCGGTCGCCTGGGTCTCGCGGGGCGAGTCGCTGAACTCGCCGGAGATGCTCTTGCCGAGGGCGACAAAATAATCCCGGACTCCATCGCCAAGGTGCTGGGCGGAGACAATGCAAAGGATCGCCACCAGCGAGACGACAGCGGCGTACTCCATGGCGATCCAGCCGTCTTCGGCCCGAAGGAACTGGTTCAACTGCTTGTACCCGAACATGTCTCTCTCCCCCTCGCATGCTCCGCGAAAGGACGTGAATGACTCCCCGCTCCCTGGAGAGCAACCGCCATGCCGGAATCGGACACCGCCGGCCTCCCCGCCGCTCCGGACCGCAACCGATCATCACATCAACACTTGCAAATATTACGCTGACAGCAGAATGGGATGGGAGAGGCGGCGGATAGACGGAAAGGTTTACACCGGTTACGCAACCGGGTTAACCGGCGGCAACGTTCGGCGGTCAGGACCGTAACATGACCGGAGCGGGGAGCAACATCCCCGGATGCTGGGGCTTCGGCGACTCCGCCCCCGCTGCGCCAACGAGGAAAGGCGGTCCGGGATGCGTATTGGGTTCGGGCGGATGGTGCCGCTCAGCCGCCGGCGACAAAGATGCCGCCCTGGAAGACCGGGTCGAAGGCGAAGAAACTGGTCAGCTGAGCCAGCGTCTGGCCGTCAAAAATGCGGACGTTTGGACCGAGGCCCGGCCCCGGTCCGGTGACGATGTCCGCCTTCTGGTCGCCGTCGGCGTCTATTGTTCCGACGCGGACGCCGCCGGTGAAGCCCGGTCCATAGGCCCGGAAGCCAACGATCTGGGTCGCGGTGCCGCCGTTGAAGACCCGCACCAGCGGACCGCCCATGCCCCGGCCGGTGATGATCTCCTCTCGGCCGTCGCCGTCCACATCGCCGGCGTCGATGTACACCCCCGTGGTTGACGATTGGTAGGCCCGGAAGCTCTGCACCAGCGCCCCGCTTGACTGGAACACCTTCACCAGCCCGCCACCTGAGTGCCGGGCAACAATCAGCTCATCGCCGGGTTGGCCGTCGAAGTTGCCGGCCGCCACGTGGACGCCATTGCGGAAACCGCCGCTATAGACCCGGAAGCTTCCCAGCGGGCCCGGAATCTGAATGCCGAAGCCGCCGACGATATCGAAGATGCGGACCAGGGGTCCCCGGCCTTTCCCCGGTCCGACGACCACCTCATCCGCCGGGTCGGTGTCGAAATTGCCGGCTGCCACGAAGACACCGCCGGTAAAGTTCCGGCCGTAGGCGAGGAAACTGGCGATCTGCAACATGGTGTTGCCGCTGTAGACGTTGACCATCGGCGGCCGCCCTGGCCCCGGCCCGGTGATGACGTCGGGGAAGCCGTCGTTGTCCACGTCTCCCACCGCCACCCGGACGCCCCCCAGGAACGACGGTTCATAGGCGGTGATGTCGAACTGCGGGACGCCGGTTGCAGAGTCGAGGATGCGGGCCAGTGGCTGGAAGCCGGCATCGGGGCCCGCGATGACATTCAGCGCCGAGACGGCGGGGAGGGTGCGGTCCTCCAGCGGCTCCAGGGAAGGCCGCACGCACAACGGATGGCGGGGCCGTCGGTTTTTCGAGGAAGAAGAACGGTTGAACAGCCAGCGCCAGCCGCGGAGAAGCACGTGGAACTCCTTGATGTCAAGCGGGCCGGCCGGGGCCTGGACCGGCGCCGGGAAACCGGTCGGGCCGGCGAGGCCCTGATGTCGGGAATATCTCCTTCAGGGACTATAGGGAACAGCCGAGCGCCGGGACAGCCCAATTCTCGCTCCGGACCGCCAGGCCCTGGGCAACCCGGTAGCCTGATGTGTCCCCTTCGGCGTTGACTTCCGCAATGGCGGCACGAAGGGAGGGGGAACGGCACGGGTTGTCCCGCGGGCGCCCCGGGGACCGCCTGAAGGGAAAATAGCAGACACATGCCGTGTGCCGTCCGCAGCGCCGCCGAAGCAC
>DATLYH010000064.1:0-11534 GCA_035575035.1 Gemmataceae bacterium | reverse complement strand
CTGGACTGGGGGCAGGACCTGCCGGGATTGAAGCGTTATCTGGACGAGCGGGGCTGGCAGGGGCGGGGTCATCCGCCGGTTTATCTGGCTTACTTCGGCACCGGCCATCCTCCCCACTACCGCATCGACGCCATCCCACTGTTCCGCTTCCATGAGTTCTTGCCGGATCGCTATCCGGTTCCGCTGACCGGCGGCGTTTACTGCATCAGCGCCACAGTCCTGCAAGCGGTCTACCTCCACGCCCCGGGGCCGTGGATCCGGTCGCACGAGCAGCTATATCAACTGCTCAGCGAACTCATGAGGATGTATGAGCAAGACCCGGCCGGACGCCCGGCCCTCCTGGAACGGGCAGCCTCCTTGCTAGGGCAGTTTGGCATCGGCACCTGGGGGGACGTGTTCGACCTGTATGAGCACGTGCGGCTGGCCCGGCTGTGCGCGTATCTGCGGCAACGGGAGCCGGACGATCAGGTCGGCTACTCCATCTTGATTTACCGCCTGACCGACGCCGACGTGGACAAGGCCCTGCATGGGCCGCCCCCTTTCTCGCGGGGTCGGCGCTGACTCACCTCCGGGGCCAGTGAGTCGGGGCCGGCGCCGAGGGGGCTTCCTTTAGACCGGCGCTCGGCCGAAGGGCGCCGCCCAGGCCAATCGACTCGGGATGACGGGCCAGCTTGTCGGCGAACACCTCCAGGTCGCGCAGGCTCCGCTCCACGCTCGGCAGCATTCGGTTGATCTGGCAGAGGATGGCGTCCAGCCGGTTGTACAACGTCGGGTCGTTGAGCAGGCGCGGCAAGGTGCCTTCCCCCTGGGTGAAGCCGCCCAGCAGCTCCCGCACCTCGGTCAGCGTCCGGTTCAGCTTGACGGCCGCCTCTTCGAAGTTCCGGGTGATGCTGTCGCTGCGCTCGGCGAAGGGCCGGGTCGCCTGGTTCAGGTTCTGGAGCACCTCATCGGCCCGGTCGAGCGAGCCGTTCAGCCGTTTGACTGTCGCCCGGCCTTCCTTCATCAGCTCGTCGGCGTTGCGGGCGATGCTCTCCAGGTTCTCGCTGCCGGCGCGAACATTCTTCAGCGCCGCCGACAGGTTGCGCTGGTTTTCCCCGCTCAGGACGCCGAGCACACGTGTCAGGGCATCGTTGAGGTTATCCACTGCCTTGACTATCTTGTCCTGGTTGGCTTGCACCAGCACGTCGAGCCGTTCGCCAAGTTTGCCCCAGTTGCGGGCGGTGACATGGATTTCGTCATTGGTGCGGCGCAGCTCGGGGAGGGTGCGGCGGGCCTCGCGGGCCAATTCGCGGTACTCGCGCATGGTGTCCTCGGCCAATGGCGCCGTCTTTTCCAGCCGCTGGAGCGATTGGCGGATCAGGCGGAGCGATTCCTGGGTCGGCTCGACCAGGTCGGCCATCGCCTTGAGGATGGTGCCGACATCGGGCTGGCGCACTCCCTGGAACTCGGTGCCGGGCTTGGCCGGGACGCGCTCCGGGGGTTTGACCTGGGAAGCTTCCTCGCCCCCCTCCGCCGGCGGGTCCGGATCGGGCGGCGGTCGGTCGGCACCCGGCGCCGGCTCAGGCGGCGGGAGGCGGTCCGCCCCAGGCACTGGATCGGGCGGCGGGAGTTCGGGTTGGGGGGCAGGGGGAGGAACTTGTTTGGGGGGAGGAACCGGCTCGGACGATCGCGCGGCCATCCGGCTGCGCTGCACAAAATCGATGCTGGTGTCGCCGCCCAGAACACTATTCACCAGGATGGCCTGATCATCTTCATAAAGGGGAAAACGACTTTCGACCGCAATATGGACACGCACCTGGCCGGTAGCGCTGTCCAGTTCCACGCGCTTGACCTCGCCGATGCGCTGGCCGGACCGTCGCACCGGCGTACCTGGCGCGACCCCTGGAGCATCCTCGAAGACCACCGTGTAGGATTGGTACTTCCGGAACAAGTCGGGGAAGCCGCCGAACAGGATGCTAAGCACCCCCAGCAGGAGCAATGCCCCCAGCACAAACAGGCCGATGCCAAAGCGCTGCCGCCGCGAATGGCTCATGGCTCGGTCCTCCGCTTCTCAGGCGGCTCCTTGCTCGCGGGCCAGCTCCTGGAGCCGCTCTCCCGCCTCCCCCTCGACAAACTGGCGCACGCGCGGATCGGGGCAGTCGGCCAGTTCCTCGGGCGTGCCGTCGAAGATGATCTGCGGCTGGCCGGGCTTCAACCGCGCCAACGGGTAAAGCATCACCACCCGGTCGGCCACCTTCTGCGCCGTCTTCATGTCGTGGGTGACGACGATACTGGTGACCGGGCGTCGGCGGCGCGTCTGCAAGATCAACTCGTTGATCACATCACTCATGATCGGGTCGAGACCGGTGGTCGGTTCGTCGTAAAGCATTACCTCGGGGTCGAGGGCCAGGGCCCGGGCCAGACCGACCCGCTTCTTCATTCCGCCCGAAAGCTCGGCCGGCTTCTTGTGTTCGATGCCCGGGGGCAACCCGACCTCCTGGAGGCGCTGCCGCACCCGCTCGCGGATCTCGGCCTTCGGCAGCTTTCCCTGGGCGCGTAGGCCGAAGGCCACATTGTCGAAGACCGACAGACTGTCGAACAGGGCCGCCCCCTGGAACAAAAAGCCGAAGCGGAGCCGCTGGCGGGTCAGCTCACGGTCGGGCAGGTCGGCCAGCACCCGGCCGTCGAAGATCACCCGACCGGCGGTCGGCACCAGCAGGCCGATGATCAACTTTAACAGGACAGTCTTGCCGCAGCCGCTCTCGCCGATGACCACCAGCGTCTGCCCGCGCGCGACCGCCAAAGTGAGGTCATGGAGGACGCGCTGCCGGCCAAACTCCATCGCGACCCGCTCCAGGGAGATGAGCGGCGCGGGACCTGCCGCTTGGGGGGCGGCGGGCGGCGCAGCGGGAGAGGCCGAGGCCGGCCCCTGCGATGTGGTGCTCATGCTGCCCTTCCCTTCATGCGGTGTCCCGGTACTCTGGGCGGCGTATTTGGCACGCCCTACTCGGCATACCTCACCTCTGCCGCGCCGCGCTCAGATCAGCCGTGCTCCCTGCCCCGGCCAGAGGTAATCGTAGAGGTTGTTGAAAAACATCGCCAGGAAGAAGTCGAGGATCAGGATCGCCATGAACGACAACACGAACGATTCGGTAGCGGCCCGGCCGACCCCCTCGGCCCCAGGGCGGCTGTTGAAACCACGGTGGCAACTGATGAGAGCGATGGCGGCGCCGAAGAACATGGACTTGATCAGCCCTGTGTTCACGTCCCACATGCCGACGAAGGCATCCGTGTGCCGCCAGTAATAGAACGACTCAACCCCGAAGATGTCGATGCAGATGAACGCCCCGCCCACGACGCCGGTAAAGTCGGCCAGGACCGTCAGCAGCGGGATCAGCAGCACGCAGGCCAGGAAGCGCGGCACCGCCAGGTAATGCACCGGGTTGGCCCCCAGCGTGGCCAACGCGTCGATCTGCTCGGTGATGCGCATGGTGGCCAACTCCGCCGCCATGGCGCTGCCGACACGGCCAGCCAACATGGTGGCTGCCAGGACCGGGCCCAGCTCCCGCACTACCGAGATGTTGATGATCGACCCCAGTCGGCTGGCCAGACCAAGCTGATGGAACTGGCCATATGACTGCACCGCCAGCACCATGCCGATGAACAGCCCCGTGATGGCCACCACCAGGATGCTGCGCACGCCGACGGTATAGAAGATCGGGACCAGCGTCCCCGGACTCGGCCGGCGGCGGGCGGCCCAGGCCAGGGTCTGCCCCACGAACGCGCTCAGATCGCCCAACTCGGCGATGGCGTCGTAGACCAACTCCCCCAGCGCGACAAGGCTGGACCGGTCCTGTCTATCCGCCGTGACCATTGACTTATCCCCCGGCGCAGGGACCGGCGGGCGGCGTCCGCTGCCGCCCGTCGGGTGATGTTGTCTCTCTTGGATCCATCGGCAGCGACAGAAGGACGGCAAAACGAGAAAAGCCGGCCGGGTCGCTGCCGACTCGTCCCGCTTGCGCCTTTTTCCTCCGGCGGCGGTTATTCCGAGGGGAAGCAGCCGTAGCTGGCGATGGGTCGGCCGTTGTGCCACAGCACCCAGACCCGGCTACGGCTGTCCCAGACGGCGCCGGTGAAACCAACACCGACCGGCGGGACGACCGGTTGCGCGGCCGGCCGCTCTTCGACCGGCACTACCGCGGCGGCGGGCAGCACATCAAGCGGCTCCGCGCGGCGGGCGGCGTAACGGCGGCGCATCGCCATCAACTCTTGCTGGCCGGCGAAGAGGACGAAGCCCGCGATCAGGATCAACATCGGGTTGCGCAGCCACTCCAGCCACCAGGGGACGATCCCTGCGGACGCCATCAGGACGCCGGTGGCCAGCAGGATCGAGATAGCTGCTCCCAGGAAGACGGCGATCTCGGTCGCCCGCAGCCGACCCAGGGGCAGGCTCAATAGCGCTCGCAGCACCCGCCCGCCGTCCATCGGAAAGGCCGGCACCAGGTTGAACAACACCAGGAAGACGTTGGCGATCAACAGACTCAACAGGAAGCCGCCCATCGCCGAGTGGACCAGCGCCGCCCCGCCGAGCACCGCCCCGACGAACCCGACCAGGACCGTCAAAAGGCCGGCGAGGACCACATTGACGGCCGGGCCCGCCACGGCGATCAGCAGCTCCTCGTGCGGCCGGTCGCTCATCCGCTCGAGCCGGGCAACGCCGCCGATCGGATAAAGGGTGATGTCGCGCGTCTGGATGCCGAAGTGGCGGGCCATCAGGGCATGGCCCAGCTCGTGGAGCACCACGCAGCCGAAGACCGCCACCATCAGCGCCAGCAGGTAGATAACCATCGGCGCCCCCAAAATGCCCCAGGTGGTGAAGAACACCCACAACGGCAGCAATAGAAAACTCCAGTGGACATAGATGCCGATTCCGAAAGCGGTGCCTATTTTCCAGGAACGTGTCATGGATTACTTGCTCTCCAGGTCTTCAGATAGTTGCATCATACTGCTCCTGCCCGGGTCAGGGTAAGACGAAAACCGCTAGCGGCCGCATGGGCTCCAGATGACGGCGGCGTCGCTGCACGCCATCCGTACCCCACCCTTGGCGTTTCCCCCAAGCCGGGTTCGGTTCTCAGCCTGCAAACGGTGTTGTGTACCTTGACCGCGCTGGTCCGCGATGGCGGCGTTGCGGCCTGGATGCCTCCGTCCTATGATGATTGCAACTCCGAGGAGCGGGCCGGGCTGACCCGGCTGGGGCGAAGCGCGGTAAAGGTCCATCACCCTGGCGTCCGCCCTGCCCGTAGCCACGATTAGGCCGACGGTCACCGGCAGCAGCGACGGCCACGGGCCGGACCTCTCCACCCGATCCATCGGCGCTTGCCGTGTGAGCACCGTGGCTCTGGACCCGCTTTCGACAGATGGCCAGGCGTTGGGGAAGGTCATGGTATTTCGCGCCCTCTTCACCAAGATCAAGCAGGGGCTGGCCAAGACCCGAAGCGTCTTCGGCGGCGTCGCGTCGCTGTTCCGCCTCCGGGGCCGAGTGGACCGCGACTTCCTGGCCGAGCTGGAGAAGCGCCTCTATCTGGCCGATGTCGGCACGGCAGCCACTGCACAGATCGTTGAGCGCGTCCGCCAGGCTTTCCTCGACAAGGAGATCACCGGCGATGTCGAGGCTTTCGTCAAACAGCTGCTCAAGGAGATGGTGACGGCCGGCGATTCCGGTCTGCGCTTCAACCCGGCCGGACCAACGGTGATCATGGTGGCCGGCGTCAACGGCTCGGGCAAGACCACGTCGATCGCCAAGCTGGCCAAGAAGCTGCAAGACGACGGCAAGAAGGTGATGGTGGCGGCCTGCGACACGTTCCGGGCCGCCGCGGTGGAGCAGCTGACCATCTGGAGCGAACGGCTCGGCTGCGACATCGTCAAGGCCCAGCAGGGGAGCGACCCAGCCAGCGTGGCCCATGATGCCTGCGACAAGGCCAAGGCTCGCGGCTTTGACGTGATCATCGTGGACACGGCCGGCCGGCTCCACACGCAGACCCACCTGATGCGCGAGCTGGAGAAGATCCACCGCGTCCTCAGCAAGCAGATCGAGGGGGCGCCGCACGAAGTGCTGCTGGTATTGGACGCGACGACCGGCCAGAACGCCATCGCCCAGGCCGATATGTTCAAGAAGGCGATTCACTGCACCGGAATTATCCTGGCCAAGCTGGACGGCACGGCCAAGGGAGGTGCCATCTTCGCCATCAAGCAGAAGCTGGGCCTGCCGGTCAAGTTCGTTGGCGTCGGCGAGAAGCTCGACGACCTGGAGCCGTTCGACCCGGACACATTCGTCGAAGCGCTGTTCGAGTAAGGGGCTTCGCTGCTCACGGCTTGGCGCTTGCCCATTCCTATCGCGGCACCAATCGGAGCCGATGCTTCGTCACCTGTTCCACCTTGGCGCGCGAAAACACCAGCGGGAAGTACTCCCCCTCGGCCCACAGCGGCAGCAAGTCGGCGTAGTGCGGGCTGCCCGGTTGGCCGGACTGCCCCGGGGCGCTGGTCGCCAGTCCCCGGTCCCAGTCGGCCAGGTCGAAGAGGTGGCGGTAGGTCGCGCCGCTGATCTGGCGGAACCGGGCATCATGACTGGCGGCGTTGGGCGTTGTCGCGTCGCCGGGCCGGGCGATGGGGCCGAGGCTGAACGCCTTGTCGTAAGCCGGATCGAGCGGCCCCAGCGGATGGCGGAATGTGACCGTGTGCAGCCGGCCCCACGACCACTTCGCCATGCCGCCGGGCAGCGCCTCTTCCACCTTCTTGACGGCCGCGGCAAATGTCCGCCGCAGCAGCCGGTCGCGTTCTTCCTCCGGATTGTCGCCGAACCAGAACCGATCCGGCTTCTCCAGGGCCGCCAGCAACACCGGTACGCCGCTCCGCGAGGTGAGCAAGTCAAGCACCCCTTTCGGCACGTGCGGCCGGAAGAACTCCTCCTGCAATTCCCGCAGCCAGACGGCGTACAACGGACCTGCCCTTGACTCGCGCGACAGCACCCCGTCCCAGTTTGCCAACAACTCGATGTATGGCCGCAGCGCTGCGTCGCCGCTGTCCACGCGCTTTACCAGCTGCGCCAGCGCCTGACCGACCAGCGTGGTGTTGTCATGCTGGATGCTCTTGAACTCTTCGAGGTCGAACTTCGGCTTCGCCTCCAACCGCTGCCGGATGCGCTCGAAGCGGTAGCGGGGGGCCCACTCGTAAGCAATGGCGTGCGGGTAACCGGGGGGCAGGATGTTGTGGTTGGCCGTGGCGATGTAATGGGAAGCGGGGTTGAACACCTGCGGCAGGTCCTTCAAGGGGAGGAACCCTTGCCACTCGTACTCCCCCTTGGCCCCCGGGACCGGCAGCAAGCCGTCCCACCCCTTGCGGACGGGAGTCAGAGCGACGGCCAGCCAGCCGATGTTGCCGTCCACGTCGGCGAAGACCATGTTCTCGCCCGGCAGCTTCCATGCCCGACATGCCTCGATGAATTCCCTGGTGCTGCGGGCGCGGTCCAGGGCCAGGGCGCCGAGGTATGCCGCCCCGCCCGGTTCGGCGCCGACCCAGCGAAGGGCGTAAGCGCGATGACGCCGGCTATCCTGATGGATCACCGGTCCGTGGCGCGTGTAGCGCAGCTCCACCTCGACCGGCTCGGCCTCCCCCTTGACGCGCACCTGCTCGCGGATGATCGTCATCTTCTCCCAGCGCTCGCCGACCCGGTACTGGGTCGGATCATCGGGATGGGTTTCTTCAACGTAAAGGTCGGTCTGGTCGGTGCCGACAATGGTGAAGCCCCAGGCAACGTGCTCGTTGTGGCCGATGGCCACGCCGGGGATGCCCGGCTCGCCGGAGCCGATGACGTTCCAGCCCGGCGCGTGCAGGTGGACGAGGTAGCGCAGCGACGGCAGGTTGATGCTGCGGTGCGGGTCGCTGGCCAGCAGCGGCTTGCCGGAGACGGAGCGGGTGCCATCGACTACCCAGTTATTGCTCTCCGCCGGTCCGCCCTGTAGCGGCAGCGGTCGAGTCGCCGCGCGGTAGCCGGCGAGGACTGACTGGTCGATGCCGGCCAGGTCGAGTCCGGGCGCCGGGGCGAAGTCACGGGGCGGATCGGCCGGCATCAGCCGCCGCGCCTTCTCCAGGCCGGCCGCCGCGATCAGCTCGGCCCGGGCCACCTCGGTCTGGAAGCCGCGCGTCATGATAATGCCGGACATCCGGCCAAGGATGTCTTCCGGCTGCCACTTCTTTGGCCGGGTGCCGAGCAGCTGAAACTCGATGGGGAGCCGGTCGCCGATGTGGTCGATGTAGGCGTTAATGCCGCGGGTGAAGGCGACGGCAATGGCGCGGGTATCGGGCGAGTAGCTGGTCCATTCGGCGTCCATGTCGCCGCGGTACTTCAGCAGCCGGGCGAAGCGGTCTCCTTCCAAGGCGGGCCGGCCGGCGATCTCCGCTACCTCGCCGATCCCCACGCGCCGCCAGAGGTCAAGCTGGAAAAGGCGGTCCTGGGCCACCACAAAACCCTGGGCGAAGAAGAGATCGTCCGGGTTCTTGGCATAGATGTGCGGCACGCCCCAGCGATCGCGCAGCACCTCCACCTCCTCCTTCAGGCCGGGCACGGCAAGGGTGCCCTCCAGCTGGGCCAGGACAGCGGTACTCTTCTGAAGCAGGACCTCGGGCGGGTCGGCGGCTCGGACCCCGGGTAGGCACAGCGCACCGAGAATGACCGCGACGAACAACCGTTTCATGGGTTCATCCCCCGAAGGCGGAAGAAGACACTCTCGCAAAGGCGCCAGGTAAAAGGTTCTAACGACCTAGCGAGCGGCCGGTGTCAGCCGGCCGGTGCGGGCGAGCGGTCGGTGTCAACCGGCCGGTGCGGGCGAGCGGTCGGTGTCAACCGGCCGGTTCATGGAAGAAGAATAACCCGATCGTCCGCTCCGGTTCCAGTGTTTCTCTCGTTCTTCTTGCTTCTCGGGCCTTGGTGCCTTGGCGAGAGGCGCCTTCTTCATCCGCTCGACATTGCCTTGTCGCTGGGTCAGAATACCTATACTGTTTGTTCGCATTCCCCATCCGGAGGTCGTCATGGCGATGCTTGGGAAGCCCGCAGTCGTTGTTGTTGGATTGGCCGCGCTCGTCCTGTTAAACGGCATGGGCCCCGGCATAGCCGACGAACCGCCTGCGCCGAAGGTCCAGTTCCCCAGCGGCCGGGAGTGCGCCGCCCGCATGACGGTGCCGGAAGGCTTCGAGGTCAAATGCTTCGCCAGCGAGCCGGACGTGGTCAATCCGATCGGCATCGACTTCGATCACCGCGGCCGGGTCTGGGTGCTGGAGTGCCTGGAATATCCGCGCAAGGCCCCGCCGGGCGCCAAGACGCGCGACCGCATCACCATCCTGGAAGACACCGACGGCGACGGCGTCGCGGACAAGGTGACCCGCTTCGCCGAGGGGCTGAACCTGGCCACCGGCCTTGCCGTGGGGTACGGCGGCGTTTTCGTCGGCGAGGCGCCGGACCTTGTCTTCCTCGAAGACACCGACGGCGACGACAAGGCCGATCGGCGCACGGTGCTCCTGACTGGCTTCGGCTACCAGGACACGCACGAGACGCTTAACAGTTTTCTGTGGGGGCCGGACGGCTGGCTCTATGGCTGCCACGGCGTCTTCACCCATTCGAAGGTGCAGGGCATTCCCTTCAACGCCTGCATCTGGCGCTACCGGCCCCCTCACCCCCAAGTGGGGGCGAGGGGAGGCGCTTCTTCCCCCTCTCCCCCCCGCGGGGGGAGAGGGGAAGGGGTGAGGGGGAAGTTCGAGGTCTTCGCCGAGGGGACCAGCAACCCGTGGGGCTTTGACTATGACGAGAACGGCTCGGGCTTCCTGACGGCATGTGTGATCCCGCACCTGTTCCACATGGTGCCGGGCGGCCTCTACATCCGCCAGGCGGGGCAGAATCGCAACCCCTATGCCTTCGGCCAAATCCGCGAGATCTGCGATCACGTCCACTACTTCGGCCCGACTCCGCACGGCGGCAACAAGGATCCGCGCAGCCTGAACCGGGGCGGCGGCCACGCCCACGCCGGCTGCCTGATCTACCAGGGCGGGGCTTACCCCGAGGAGTGGCATGGCCGGGTTTTCATGAACAACATCCACGGCAGCCGGATCAACACCGACATCCTCAAGCGCAACGGCTCGACCTACCTCGGCAGCCACGGCCCTGATTTCCTGGTGGCCAACGACCCCAACTTCCGCGCCATCCAGCTCCGCACCGGGCCGGACGGCTCGATCTATCTGATCGACTGGTACGATCCGCAAATTTGCCACAACACCAACGCCGCCATCTGGGACCGCAGCCACGGCCGGGTGTACAAGGTTGTCTACAAGGGCACACCGCCGATGCCGCCCGGCGATCTGACCAAGCGGAGCACCGACCAGTTGGTGGACTTGCTGACGCACAAGAACTCTTGGTGGTGGCGCAAGGCGCTGCTGATCCTTCAGGAGCGCGGCGACCGGTCGGTGGCGCCCCGGCTCCGGGAAATGGTCCGTAAGAGCGACGACTACCGCCACAGCCTGCGGGCGCTGTGGGCGCTCGCCAATAGCGGGGCGTTTGATGAGGAGTTCGGCCGCGAGGCACTGGCCCATGCCAACGCCTGGGTGCGGGCCTGGGCGGTGCGCTTGTTGGGGCAGCGCGACGCCAGGCTGAGCGGGCCGACCCTCGCCGAACTGATGAAGCGGGCGAAGGACGACCCCAGCCCCGACGTTCGCCTGCAACTGGCATCGTCCTGTCAGCGATTGCGTCTTCATCACGAACCCGGCGTCACCAGAAACCTCCTCCAGGCCCTGATGCTTCGCGCCGAGGATGCGCACGATCCGGTCATCCCCTTGATGATCTGGATCGCCTATGAGCCGGAAGTTGTCGATCATTACGAGGAAATCCTGACCTGGCTGGTCCGCCATGCTCCCGATCAGCCGATCGTGCGCGACCAGATCGCTCCTCGTGTTCTGCGCCGGCTGGCGGCCACCGGAGAGGCGAAGCACCTGGAAGCGGCGGTTGCCTTTCTTGCCCGGCTGAGCAGCGCGCCGGCCATCGCGGCGGGCCTCGACGGCTTGCTGGAAGCGCTGAGGGGCCGGCGCCTGGAAGCGCCCGCCTCCTGGGCCGTGCTTCAGAAGCACGTTTCGTACTTCGCGGACGCCTCGGCGATCGGCCGGCGCATGGAACGGCTAGGCATCCATTTCGGCGACCCAGAGGCGGTAGCCTTCATGGAACGGGAGGCGCAAAACGGCAAGGCGGAACTGCGGCTACGGGTCGAGGCGGTGCAGGCGCTGGCGCTGGCCCGTTCGCCGTCGTCGGTGGGGCCGTTGACCCGCCTGGCCACCAGCGACACACCAATGGAATTGAAGCGCGAGGCGCTGCGGGCGCTGGCGGTCTTCGACAGTGAGCAGGTGCCGGCCGCCCTGCTGGCCGAATGGCCGAAGCTGCCGCCGGGACTGCGAACCGAGGTTGTCGGCCTGCTCTCCGGCCGCCGCTCCTGGGCCCATGCCCTGCTCGACGCCATGGCGAG
>DATLYH010000063.1:0-29505 GCA_035575035.1 Gemmataceae bacterium | reverse complement strand
AGTATCCTGCCCCACCGTCGTACTGGTCGGAGTTAGCACCAAGCTGCACACCAGCAGGGTGACGCCCAAACTGCTCAGCAGCAGCCAACGGAAGTTGCCCTTTGTGCCTCCCATGGGATGTTCCTCCGATGCTCCTTGGGTCCCTGCCGGCCGCCTGCCCCTCACCGCAAGGGGCCACCCACGCGGCGGCCGGTCATTATCTCATCGGGAAAGTGGCTCAATCACCCGCCCAGCGAAATAGGGCGTGCGGGGCCGGTCAGCCGCAGCCGCTCGGGTTGAGCCATCCGGCCGGTGATTCGCTTGGGACATGCCTCCTGGCCTCCTCAAGCGATAGGCGGTTATGCCCACAAACCCTATCCCCCTTATAATCTCAGGAATCTCAGGTGAAAGGCGCTTGTCAAGAAAAAAAGAAAGAAGATGGAATAGAGTTAGTAGCAGGACTGGAGGGAACAGCGGTGCGGGCCAGTGCTCCCGGAGCATCCCACGCCAGAAGCCGACCGTAAGCTCTTGCGGTCGGGCAGCAGGCCCCGGCTTTCCCACTCTACCGCGTGGGCCGGCAATCAATTATCCGAGGTGGATTGCAGCGCATCGATCACGGCGCCGATGCCTTGGTCGCCGGCCAGGTCCTTGCCCAGCGGGGCCAGACCGAGGTACTGCTGGCGAACGTGGTTGACCAGTGCCAGGTCCATCGGGTCGCCGCCGTGGACACCGACATACGCCAGGACCATAACGGCGGTCTTGAGCACGTTGGCCCGCACGCGCCGGGTCTGGGGTGACCAGCGGCCGGGGTGGATATGGACATGGCGGTTCGTCTCGCCCAGCCGCAGCACCCAGCGGGAACCGTCTTCCAGGGTCAGAATGCGATAGCCGCCGCCTTCCTCCACCCAGGCTCGGTAAGCGCCCGGTGCCAGCCGGTTGTCGGCTTGCAGCGCGGCCAGGACCTGAGCGGCGATCTCAGCGGGCGAGAGGCGGCCGACGTAAAGGTCCATCAACTCGGTGCCAACGACCACCATCCGGCGGGCCAGCTCATCCAGGCCTGCGGGACCGGCCGCAATCGCTTCCTGAATCCGCTGCCGAAGCGTGGCGGCGTGGTGCTTCCAGGTGTTCAGAAGTACCGGCTCGGGTGCATCCCAGGGTGAGCCTGAGTCAACCGGGGAGGGTTTTTTCAGGTTTATCAGAGGTACTCCTCGACGATCGAAAAGAGAGCCTGCTACGAGTTCCAGGAGCCGCGGTACCAGGCTGACCGCCTGGCCCTCCAGGTCCACTTTAGCAAAATGGGTGTAGTTTGTATGCTCCTGCGGTGGGGCAGCGGGCATCGTTATTCTAGAGACACCCAGCCCGGCCCGAAGTTCGTGTCCGGCCAAAAAATGGTAGTCCCGCGGCGCCCGGTCGGATAAACTAATTATGACCCAACCGGGCGCCGAGGATGATGCTGGTCGATATACCTACCCTGCCTACCTGCCCTGCAACCGGAAGAATCCGCAAAGCTTCCCTGGCCCGCAGACCACAATGACCTCACCCGCATCGGTTACCACTGTCTGCCTGTTAGCCGGCGCACTGCTGGCCGGTCTCGCCCCAGCGGCGCGGGCCGAGGCGGACGCGCGGCCCAGCCTGAGCGTTTTCCCCGCCGATTTCACCCTGCGCGGCAAGGCGGCCCGGCAACAGTTGATCGTCACCGCGATCCGCGAGGGGCGGGTGGTGGACGTGACCCGTGGGGCCGAGTTTCGCTCCGAGACGCCGGCCGTCGTGCAGGTCAGCGCGGAGGGGGTGGCTACCCCGGTCGGCTCCGGCATGGGCACGGTGCTTGTCACTGTCGGCGGTCAGCAGGCGCGGGCCACGGTGCGGGTGATCGATGGGGAACGTTACCTGCCGGTCACGCTGGAGCAGGACGTGATCCCGGTCCTGACCCGGGCGGGCTGCAACGCGGGGGCCTGCCACGGCAAGGCGCGCGGGCAGAACGGCTTCCAGCTGTCGCTGCTCGGCTTCGACCCCGACTTTGATTTCGCCGCCCTGGTCCAGGAAGGGCGCGGCCGACGCCTCTTCCCCGCGGCCCCGGAACACAGCCTGTTGCTGCGCAAGCCGACCGGGCAAACATCCCACGGCGGCGGCAAGCGGCTCCAGGTCGGCGATGCTCATTACGAGGTGCTCCGCCGCTGGATCGCCGCCGGCACGCCGCGCAAGCCGGCCGACGCGCCGGTGCTGGAGCGCATCAGCATCGAGCCGGCCGAGCGCCTCCTGGCCAACCACGCTGAACAGCAGCTGGCGGTGACCGCCCATTATTCCGACGGCAGCACCTGTGACGTGACCCACTTGGCCACCTTCCAGTCGAACGACAGTACCATCGCGGCGGTCAGCCCCGATGGACGCATCAAGGCCGGCGCTCTGCCCGGTGAAGCAGCGGTCATGGCCCGCTTCAAGGAGAAATTCGCCGTCTGCAACGTGATCATTCCGCTGCCCGGCTCGGTGCCCGCCGGGGTCTACGCCCGGCTGCCCCGCGCCAACTTCATCGACGAACATGTCTGGAACAAGCTCCAGCGGCTCGGCCTTACGCCGTCGGAGCGGGCCAGCGACGCCACATTCCTCCGGCGGGCCTACCTTGATGCCATCGGCCGGCTGCCGACCCCCGCTGAGGTGCGCGAGTTCCTGAGCGACCCGGCGCCCGACAAGCGCGTCCGGCTGGTCGATCGCCTGCTGGAACGGCCCGAGTACGCCGACTACTGGGCCAACAAGTGGGCCGACCTGCTCCGGCCGAACCCCTACCGCGTCGGCATCAAGGCGGTCTTCAATCTTGATGCCTGGCTGCGTGACGCCTTCCGGCAAAACAAGCCATACAACCAGTTCGTCCGTGAGATCCTCACCGCCCAGGGAAGCACCTTCCGCGACGGGCCGGTCACCGTCTTCCGCGACCGCCGGGAGCCGGAGGAGATCACCACCATGGTGAGCCAGCTTTTCCTCGGCATCCGGCTGGAATGTGCCAAGTGTCATCATCATCCGTTCGAGGTGTGGGGGCAGGACGACTTTTACAGCTTCGCCGCCTACTTCGCCGGCATCAATCGGAAGGGGACCGGCATTTCGCCGCCGATCTCGGGAAGCGAGGAGATTTTCTACCCCGGTCCGCGGCGGGAGGTGAAGCACCCGGCCACCGGTCAGGTGATGAGTCCCCGGCCGCTCTTTGGCAAGGCGGCGGCTCCCGATGCTGAGGGCGATCTGCGTCGGGTGTTGGCGGACTGGATCGTCTCGGATGACAACCCCTACTTTGCCCGGGTCATTGTCAACCGGGTCTGGGCCGACTTGATGGGCCGCGGTCTGGTCGAGCCGGTGGACGACCTGCGGGCCACCAACCCGCCGAGCAACGGCCCGCTACTCGACGCTTTGGCGGCCGACTTCCGCAAGCAGGGCTACGACCTGAAGAAGCTGCTCCGCACCATCATGACCTCCGAGGTCTACGGCCTCAGTTCGGTCCCCAACGAGCGGAATGCGGCCGACACGCGGAACTACTCGCGGCACTATCGGCAGCGGTTGCGGGCCGAGGTGCTGCTCGACGCCATCAGCGACATCACCCAGGTGCCCGAGACGTTCGCCGCCATGCCGCCGGGCTCGCGGGCAATGGAATTGTGGACGGTACGGTCCCAGTCGGTCTTCCTGGACAGCTTCGGCCGGCCCGACCCCAACCAGGACCCGCCCTGCGAGCGCACCG
This sequence comes from Gemmataceae bacterium, assembly GCA_035575035.1. Classification (GTDB taxonomy): domain Bacteria; phylum Planctomycetota; class Planctomycetia; order Gemmatales; family Gemmataceae; genus DATLYH01. The sequence goes on along the minus strand of DATLYH010000063.1, from coordinate 25,808 downwards.
GCGATACATCAGTGGTGCAGGCGCTTCATCTGATGAACTCACCCAACCTGCACCGCAAGGTAACCAGTGACCAGGGGCGAGCGGCCGAACTGGCGGCCAGCTCGAAATCGCCAGCGGAAATCGTGGACGAACTGTATGCTCTGGTGTACAGTCGATTCCCAAGCGACGAGGAGCGCCGGACCTGCCTGAGACTGTTCGAGGGAAACGGCACCAGCCGGCGACAAGTGATCGAAGACCTGATGTGGGCGCTGATTAATACGCCCGAGTTCGTGTTCAAGGATTAAAGGACGAGCGGCCGGCGTCAGCCGGCCGGTGTCAGCCGGCCGGTGTGGCGAGCGGCCGGCGTCAGCCGGCCGGTGAAGCGAGCGGCCGGTGTGGCGAGCGGCCGGTGTCAGCCGGCCGGTTGAAAGTTAGCGCTTGTTAGGAATTATTGCAAGGGGGGTACGCGATGGCCGTTCACACCAACTGTGATGGGATGACCCGGCGGGATTGCCTGCAGCTGGGGCTTGGCGTCCTGCTCGGCGGCGGGCTGGTCCATGCGCTGCGCCTGCGGGCCCTGTCTGCGCCGGCGGCGGCTGCCCCGGCACCAGCGGCGAAAAGCTGCATCCTCATCTGGATGGACGGCGGCCCAAGCCACTACGAGACGTTCGACCCGAAACCGGACGCGCCGAAGGAAATCCGCGGCCAGTTCGAGCCGATCGCAACCAAGGTGCCGGGCGTCTTCTTCTCGCAGCACCTGAAGCGGCTGGCGGCCATCGCCGACAAGCTGGCTGTGGTCCGCTCGATCCGGCACGACCAGGGCAATCACGGCGCCGGCAACCACTACATGATGACCGGCGCTCCGCCGCGCATCCCGGTCGGCTGCGGCGCCTTCGTCAGTTTCCACCCCAGTCTCGGCTCAGTCACCGCCTATGAGCGCGGCGCGCCGCCCGGTCTGCCCGCCTACTTCTCGATGCCGCAGATGTCGCGCTCCGGCGGCCCGAACTTCCTCGGTGCCCGCTATGCCCCCTTCGTGGTGGACGACAACCCCAACAATCCCGACTTCCGGGTGCGTGACGTGGCCCTGCCGCGCGGCCTGACCGGGGAACGCTTCGCCTCGCGTCAGGAGATTCGCCGGCAGGTCGATCGCATGCTCCGCATCGCCGACAAGGCTGCGGGCGACCCGGTGGCCGCCTTGGACGAGCATTACGAGCAGGGCCTCAACCTGATCTCCTCGAAGGAAGCCCAGGCTGCCTTCGACATCCACCGGGAGCCGGACCGGGTGCGCGACGCCTATGGCCGGACGCCGTTCGGTCAGCGGGCGCTGTTGGCCCGGCGGCTGGTCGAGGCGGGCGTGCCGTTCATCACGCTGTACGAGGGGGGCTGGGACCACCATGAGGGTATCTTCCCCGCATTGAGCAAGCGGCTGCCGGCCTTCGACAACACCGTTGCCGCCCTCATCGAGGACCTGGCCCAGCGCGGTCTGTTGGAGAGTACGCTGGTGGTGGCGCTGGGCGAGTTCGGCCGGACGCCGAAGATCAACAACCGCGGCGGCCGCGACCACTGGTCCAACGCCATGTCGGTCCTCTTCGCTGGCGGCGGCACTCCCGGCGGTGTGGTTGTTGGCGCGACCGATGTCCGCGGCTACAGCGCCGTCGAGCGCGTGCTGTCGCCGGAGAATTTTGCCGCGACCGTGTACCGCAAGCTGGGCATCGACCCGGGCAAGATCCTGTACGCGCCGAACGGCCGGCCGGTCCACCTGGTCAGCGACCCGACGCCCATCGCCGAATTGTTCGCCTGAGCCATAAGCGGGCCAGGGTTTTGGCGGCGCCCGGAGCGTCCGCGACTGCGCCGAACCGCTCTGCTGTACCAGGGAGATGACCATGCCCCCTACCACGCAACCGCCTGCTTTGACTGTCCCCCCCGAGGTGCAGGCCTTCGCCGCCGAGCAGGGAGTCGCCGCCTATCTGCCCGCTGTCCTGGAGATGACCCAGCGGCACTTCCCCAACGCCCGCCGGATGGCGGTGATCGTCGAGGATGATCCGGAAATCGCCAACGACCGGCACATCGTCATCGAGGTCGATGTGGCCGGCTTGACGCCGGAACAGTACGTCGAGATCGACTGGGAATGGGGCCGCAAGTTGTTCGACATTGTTCCCGCGCCCCTGATATGCGTGTTCCGCCTGGGCTTGTCCATCGTTGAATGATGAACGGGCGCGACTTCCTCACCGTGGCCAAGGCGCTGCTCAACGCGGCGACGGAAGCCGCCTGGCGTTCGGCGGTGAGTAGGGCCTATTACGCAGCGTTCCATGTCGCCCGCCAAATGATGGAGGATCTGGGCTTCACCGTACCGCGGGGGGACCGAGCACACGCCTACCTCTGGCTGAGGTTGTCCAATTGCGGTGATGTACAAGTACAGGACGCGGGGCGAAGGCTGAACAACCTTCGGGGTCAGCGCAACCATGCGGACTACGACATCGCCGTTCCGTTGCTCCATGCCACGGCTGCCGGGCAGGTCCAGATCGCCGAGCGCATCATCCAACTGCTCGACGCCGCCACCGTCGAGCCGACCCGTAGCCAAATCACCAACGCGATGATCGTCTACGAGCGCGACGTGCTCCATGATGTAACCTGGCATCCCTGAACCTTGCGCCACCATGACAACCGCTCGCTTCCGTCCGCTCGCCTGTGTCTGCTTGCTTGGATTTGCCGCCGCTGCCCCAGCCGCGCCGCCGGCCGTGACATACCTCTTTCCCGCCGGCGTTCAGCGGGGGCAGACGGTCGAGGTCACCGCCGCCGGCAGCTTCGAGCGCTGGCCGGTACAAGCCTGGTGCGACGGCCAGGGGATCGAAATCCGGGCGGCCGGCGACAAGGGCAAACTGTCCATCTCGGCAGCCGCCGACGTGGTGCCCGGCGTCTACTGGCTGCGCCTCCACGACGAGCAGGGCGCCAGCACGCCGCGGCCGTTCGTGGTCGGCAACCTGCCCGAGGTCCTCGAACGGGAGCCGAACGACGACCCGAAGAAGCCGCAGCTCCTGGAGTCATCCGCAGTCGTCAATGGCCGGCTCGAAAAGGTCGGCGACGTGGACACCTTCGCCGTCCGGCTTCACAAGGGGCAGACAGTGGTTGCGTCGATGCTCGCTAACCGGGTGCTCGGCTCGCCCATGGACGCGGTCCTTCAAGTGGTCAGTGCCGACGGCTTCGTCCTCGGCCAGAATCATGACTCCAACGGCCTCGACCCGCAGATCGTCTTCACGGCGGCGGCCGACGGCATTTACCTTGTCCGCACCTTTGCTTTCCCGGCAACCCCGACCAGTGCCATTCGCTTCGACGGCGCCGAAACCTATGTCTACCGGCTGACGCTGACCACCGGCGGCTTCGCTGAGTACGCTTACCCGTTGGCCGTGCCGCGCGCGTTCCCGGGGCAGGTGGAGCTGGTTGGCTGGAACATCCCCGAGGCAGCGAGGAAGGTAGCGGTCCCCGGCGAGGCCCCGGACCGGGTGTCGCATCCCCAGCTGGCCAATGCGGTGAGCGTTCGCCTGGAGCCACACCCGACTGCCGTTGAAGCCGAGCCCAATGGCCGGGAGCGGCCGCAGCCGATCACGCTGCCCGTAACCATCAGCGGCCGCATCGACCCAGCCGGCGACGTGGACGTTTACCAGTTCGAGGCAGCCAAGGGGCAGAAGCTGTTCTTCCAGGTAGAAGCGTGGGCTCTGGGCTTTCCGCTCGACCCGGTCCTGCGCCTGACCGACGGCACAGGCAAGGTGCTGGCCCAGGCGGACGACGTGGGCTCATCCCGCGACGGCTCGCGCGATGCGGAGCTATCGTTCATGGTGCCGGAAGACGGCACCTACCGCATCGAGGTGCGCGACCTCCACTCCGGCGGCGGCCTACGCCATGTCTACCGCTTGCGGGCGACACTGGCCGAACCTGACTTCGACCTGACGCTGGCGGCCGACCGCTTCATACTGACCCCGGGCAAGCCGCTCGAAATCCCGGTCACTGTCGTGAGGCGAAACGGTTTCGCCGACGAGGTGGTGCTCAGCGTCGTCGGGCTGCCGGAGGGCGTGACGGCGGCGCCGGCCGTCGCGGCGGCAGACGCCAAATCGGTCACGCTGCGCCTGACTGCCGATGCCGGGCCGGTCGCGGGACCGATCCGTATCGTCGGCAAGGCGAAGGGCAAGGACGAAATGGCCCGGACGGCGCGGTCGCCCCTCGCAGGGTTGGGGGCCTCGACGGCGGACCTTTGGCTGACAGTCGCCAGGACCGAGTCCAAGAAGTAATAGACAGGTCGTTCTACGTGCCGCTCAACGCGTACTCGCTGGATGGGGAGGCCGGAGGTTTGTCCTGCGCAGCAAAAAGGCCGCCCTGATGAGCGGCCCGGTACTGCTGCGGCAGTCTGCCGGATCACCACCAGTAGTAGACGACCGGCGCAGGGTAGTAGACGCGGTACCCGGAGGTGTAGACATAGCCCGGGGTGTAGTAGTAGGTGGTGTAGACAGGATAGTACGCTGGCGCGACATAGTAGCTGCTGTAGACGTAGCCCGGCGGGTAGAAAGCCGGCGTGTAGTAGTAGCTGTAGACCGGGTAGTAATAGCTCACCACCGGGGCCCGCCACCACCTCGCCTGGGCGTCCGACGGGGTCAGCCCCAAGATTCCCAGCGCCACCATCCCCAACACGACGGAAAGGAACAGCGATCGCATTCGCAACCTCCTTTGCCTTTGCTGAGCCTCCGTTTCAAGCCCTTTCTGTCTTGGTATGAATCGTCCCCCAGAAGGAAAGGGCAAACCGAGTGCCAATCGCCCCCCCCGGCCACTCCACCGGCTGGGGCGTCAAAGGCTCTGCCCCCGATCACCCAACTGGGTTCTCGGCTGCTGGTGGTTCCATCGGCCGGTTCGCCAGCGTCGCCGGTCCTGACCTTTTGAAGGAAGAAATCTCCAGAAAATTGTTGCAGATGAGCCCGAGTACGGATACATTTCAGGAAATCCTTTGGGGATGGCTGACGGATTTCGCCCCGTTGCCGTGCGCTGCCCAGCCAAAAGGGCACCGTTTTCCACGGCCCACATGCCGCGGCCGCATTAAAGCCATTCAACCAACAGGAAATTCGGGCCAGGCCGCCTCATTTTCCAGGGCGTAGCGATGCCCCGAAGGAAGCACCTGTATCCAACAGGAAATCCAGGCCGAGTCGTCCTGTTTTCCACGGTCCCCGTACCGTGGCTGCATGGAAGCCATTCATCGTATGTTTTTGTCGGAGGTCATGTATTACTTGGTAGGGAGGAAACTATGTTACGATCCCGATCAAGGACCGCCTTCACCTTGGTGGAGTTGCTGGTCGTCATTGCCATCATCGGTGTCCTGATCGCGCTCTTGCTGCCGGCGGTCCAGAAGGTGCGCGAGGCGGCTGCTCGCAGCCAATGCGCCAACAACCTCAAGCAGCTCGCCTTGGCGGCCCACAACTACGAGCAAACCCAGAATCGCTTGCCGCCCGGCTTTGACGTCCAGCATGTCGGAGTCTTTGTCCGCCTGCTGCCCTACATCGAGCAGGACAACCAGTACAAGCTTTACTCGTTCCGGCCGCCGGGAACAACGCCCCCCACTTACAACGCCTACTGGCAAGATCCACAGAACCGGCCACCATCCACGGGTAGCCCCGTCGTCCCGCGGCCGCCTGACCGCTACGGCGGGGAAGGGAAATTCAACACCTTCCTTTGTCCCAGCGTGCCGCCCCTGCCTCACATCACCGTGTGGTTGACCCACAACTACGGCACGCCGAACCGGCACTACAACCCGGCCACGGCGGGTGCCGGCTCGACCGCGAGTGCCCAGCCAGGGGCGAGTGTCCTGGGGATCACGCACTACCTGGCTTCTGCTGGCGAGTTCCGGGGCTTGGTCCTCATTCGCGGCAGCAACCCACCGGCAGGCACCGATTGCAGCGGTGTATTCACCTACCAATCGAAGCGCGGCCTGAACCTCTTGCCAGACGGCACCAGCAATACCATCATCTTCGCCGAAAGTGCGGGAGGAAAGGTGACCGTCTCCGGCCTGGGGACCGGCTGGAGCTATGACACCTGGAACTTCGGTATCTGGTACTCGGCGTTCGGCATCTGTCCTCGGCGAGACAATCCGAACTGTGACTTCAGCGCAGGCGGGTTCGGATTGAGTTGGGCCGTGGCAGGCAGCTTCCACCCTGACCTCTGCAACGTGGCGATGGCTGACGGCTCGGTCCGGCCGCTCACCGTTGGGCGCATGGATTTCCTGACTCTTTCTTACCTCGTTGGCTTCCAGGATGGAATGATACAGAGCCCGGATTGATCACGGGCAGTCAGCGATCCCCGTCGGAAAGGCGTCCGGGACGAGGGGAGCGGCATTGGTCGGTTCCCTGTCCCGGTCGCCTTCCGGGGTTCGGCTTGCAATGTTCGCTTTCCAGCTACTCCTCTCCCTCTTTCGTGTAAGGAGATTCTTCATGATGCGCCGTCTTGTGGTTGCCCTCGCCGTGTGCTTGTACCTGGTGGCCCTTCCGGCATGCAATAAGACCCCCACCGGCCCAGCACCGACCGAAGGGGAGAAAGCCGGGAAACAGGCACCAGCGCAGCGCACCATTAACCCACCCCAGTAAAGACACGATTCTGGTTGTGGCTGGGTCCTCTGGACCCAGCCACGGCCCTCCGATGCCGGCCTCTTCCCTGGTTGTGGCTGGGTCTCTGGACCCAGCCACGGCCCTCCGATGCCGGCCTCTTCTGCCCTGGAATGAATTCTCGGGCCGGACTTCAACACCGGCCGAATACTTCTCCTCTTTTGCCTCGCATTTCCTTGACCCCCCTGTTCCGGGAACCATACTTCCTTTACGGGAATGTCGGCGGACCATCCGCCTCCCGGCTTCCGTCCTCTCGACCGCGGCGTGCCAACCGCTCGCCGTGCCGCCGAGAGACGGGATCGGAAGGACCGGATCGCCGACCCACACAGGGAAAAGGCCTGGACGGGCCGTGGCATCGGCTGACAGCGGGTGCCACTGGCGCCACCCATCGGGACCATCCATGAAACTTGGAACTGCCCACCCAGGCGCTGCGGGCGGAGTCCCCGACACGCTCTCCCCCTCGCTGGGCTCGCCGGCGCGGGCACTGCTCCACGAGTTGCTGCGGTCGTCCCTCCTTCTGTATGAGGACTGGCAGGCCCTGCCGGCGCCGCTCCGCGAGGAGTTGGGGGCGCTGGCCGACCGCGACTCCCTCCTGGACCGCCTGGTCGAGCAGAACCTGCTGACCGCCTACCAGGCCGACCGCGTCCGGGCCGGCACGCTGCATGGCATGGTCCTGGGCAACTACCGGGTGCTCGATCGGCTCGGTGCCGGCGGTATGGGTATCGTCTTCAAGGCCGAGCACCTCCACCTGCGCCGGGCCGTCGCCATCAAGGTGCTGGCCTTGGCCGATGCAGAGAACCCGCTGCTCTTGACGCGCTTCTTCAGCGAGATGCGGGCGGTGGCCCGGCTACAGCACCCCAACATTATCACTGCCCTGGACACCGGCCAGGTTGCCAGCAACGACCCGCATCAGCCGGTCCTCCATTACTATGTGATGGAGTATGTGCCGGGGAAGAACCTCGAAGACCTGGTGCTCGACGACGGCCCCCTGCCGGTGCCGCGCGCCTGCGAGTTGGCTTACCAGGTGGCCAGCGCCCTGGCCGAGGCTCACAAGCACGGACTGGTCCACCGCGATATCAAGCCGTCCAACATCATGGTCACGCCGGAGGGGCAGGCCAAGCTCCTCGACTTCGGCCTGATCCGGGACATCAGCAACCGCCACACCGTCCCCGGCGTGCTGCTCGGCACGGTCGGCTTCATGGCTCCCGAGCAGGTCCGCGACGCCAGCGCCGTGGACATTCGGGCCGACATCTACTCGCTGGGCTGTACCCTGTTCTGGTGCCTGACGGGGCAGGAGCCGTTCCCGGCACGCGGCAGCTCGCGGGAAGAGGTTGTCCGCCGCCAGGCCCAGGAGCCGCTGTCGGTGCGGGCGGTGCGGGCCGATGTTCCGCCGGAGCTGGAGCAGGTGGTGGCGCGGATGATGGCCGCCAACCCCGACCAGCGCTACCTGACGCCGCAGGCCGTCCTCCGCGCCCTGCTGCCATTCCTCCGGCCCGAGGCTGAGGATCGGTCCCGCCCCGCCGGCTTGGCGGCCGGTGTTAACCAGCCGGTTGACACCGGCCGCTCGCCCGCCCCGCCGGTGCTTCCAGGGGGCGAGGCGGCCGCCGCTCGCGCCCACCGCATCCTGATCGTGGATGACGAAGCCGGCATCCGCCGATTCTGCCGCCAGTTCATCGAGCGGGAGAATTACGAGTGCGAGGAAGCGACCGACGGCAAGCAGGCCCTGGCCGCCGTGGAAGCCCGACGGTTTGACCTGGTGCTGCTCGACATCAACATGCCGGGGATGTCGGGAGTGGAAGTGCTCCAGGCGCTGCGCCGCAATGCCTCGTGGCCGCACCTGAAGGTGATCATGCTCTCCGGCCGGACCCCTCCCGACGAACTGGCCCAGATCCTGCTCGACGGGGCCGACGACTTCCTGACCAAACCGTTCAGCCTGACCGAGCTTCGCGCCCGGGTCAAAACCGCCCTTCGTCTCAAGGATGCCCAGGAGCGCTCTGATCTGCTCAATCGCCATCTCCTGGCGGTCAACGCGGAGCTGGAGCGGAGCCTGACGGCCCGCGATAGCGACCTGGTGCATGTCCGCAACGCCCTGGTGCTGTCGCTGGCCAAACTGGTGGAACACCGCACCGGGCAGAAGAGCGCCCGGCTGCTGCGGTTGCAGCGCTACTGCCGTTCGTTGGCGGAGGGGGCGGCGGCACTGCCGATCTTCGCCGGTCAGATCGACGAGCGCTTCATCCAGTTGTTGGAGTCGTGCGCCCCCTTGCATGACATCGGCAACGTCGGCCTGCCTGACCACATCCTGTACAAGCCCGGCAAGCTGACCCCGGAAGAGTTCATGGTCATGCAAGCGCACACGGTGATCGGGGCCGAAACCCTCTTGAAGGTGGCCCGGCGGCACGGGGCAGCGGTGGCGTTTTTGCAGATGGCCGTGGACATCGCCCGCCATCACCATGAACGCTACGACGGCAGCGGCTACCCCGACCGGCTAGCGGGCAACCAGATCCCGCTGGCCGCCCGGATTGTGGCGATTGGCGACGTTTACGACGCCCTCCGCTCGCCGCGGCCGCACCGCCCCCCCTTGTTCCACAGCGCCGCCGTCCAGGTGATGACCGAGGTCGCCCGGGAGCAGTTCGATCCCTACTTGCTGGACGTTTTCAAGCGCTGTGCAGCGGAGTTCGAGCGCACCTTCCGCGAGCTGCCCGACGGCGTGGACTTCTTCTGAGGCCGAATCACTTGCGCCCTGCTCGCTTGCGGTTTGGTGCTGAACTGCAAGCGGCCCGGTGGCCCCCGAAATCCGTATCCCACTCCAGTCCCCGTTCTCGCCGGCCCCCGAACCCACGGCGGCAGATTTTGGTCAGAATCTGGGCTCCGAAGCGGTCTTCTGCGTAGAATAGGTGGAGGCCGCAATGGTGGCCCGTGGCCGCCCCCAGACCGACGGCCGGGCAATGGGAACGAGGAACAGGCAACCCTCCCAATCTCCTTGCGGCAGGAGAATTTAATGAGACTCCCCTTGGTGAAACGGGGTATAATTATAACATAAGCAGGGCGGCCAGCACGGAGTCGGCGGTTAGGCGTGAGTGCTACCTTCGCCGGTCCCCTCCTTCGCGGCGGAGGACGTAAGTCCCTGATGAACAAGAACTTGATGAGGGACTAACGCCCCTCGCCCCCCAGCCAACGGGACCCCCGCCTCCTGCCACTCTGGTGGAGCCCCAGCTCTTCCTGGCATAAAGAGGCTGTCGGGAGCACCCTGCGTGTTCCCGGGTGGGATTTTTTTCTCCCAACGCGGCACCCCCCGCGGATGGGGGCCGCCGTATTGCCCGGCCCGAATGAAAGGGTCGGGCGAGGCCTGGTTTTCGAGACACGCTCCAACGGAACAGTTCAGCGGTAGCAGGACCAACTGATGAGACGGACAACCAAGATGGCGGGGCGACAAATTCGCCAGGACAAGCCGACCTCGCGTGACGAATTGCAACCCAACCCCGACCTGCTCGCGGCCCGGGTTCCTTTGGAATCGGCCTGGCACGAGGCCCCTTCCCCGGAGTTCGAAGCCGAGGCGGAGCCGGACGAGGACCTGCACGGCCTGGAGGAGCCCAGTGGGACGGCGGCCGAGGCGACGGAGGGCGAGAATCAGGGGGCAGACGATGCGCTGGGGCTTTACCTCCGCCAGATGGGCGCCATCCCGCTGCTCAGCCGGGAACAAGAACTGGCATTGGCCCGGCGGCTGGAGGTGACGCGGAAGCGCTACCGGCGAGCAGTGCTGACCAGCTGGCACGTCCTGAGGCGCGTAGTGGAAACCTTCGAGCGCGTTCGTGAGGGCCGGCTGGCACTCGATCCGACCATCGACGTGGTGACGACCCTTCGCCTGAGCCGGGACCAGATCGTGGCCCGGATGCCGCACAATCTGCGGACGCTACGGCACGTGCTGGCCGCCGCTGATGCCGATTTCCGCGCCTTGCTCCGGGCTGGCAGCGGTGCCGGTCAGCGGCGCTACCGCCGCGACCTGTGGCGGCGGCTGCGCAAGTCGATCATCCTGGCCGAGGAGTTGTCGCCGCGTATCGACCTGCTCGATCGCTGGGCCGATGAGCTGCGCGAACAGGCCGGGCGGATGGAGCAGATCGCCCGTCAGATCGACGCCGGCGGCGACCGCTCGGCAGCCGACCGTGAGCGGCGCACCAAGCTGGTCAAGGAGCTGCGCGACCTGATGCTGCAAGTGCGAGCCACGCCCGACGAGCTAACCCGGCTGCTGCGGGTGGTGGAGCGGCGGCGACAGGCCTACCAGCAGGCGCGACGGGAGCTGGCCGAGGGAAACCTCCGCCTGGTGGTCTCGATTGCCAAGCGCTACCGCGGCCGGGGGCTGGCCTTCTCGGACCTGATCCAGGAAGGGAACCGCGGCCTGATGCGGGCCGTGGACAAGTACGAGCACCGCCTCGGCTTCAAGTTCGGTACCTATGCCACCTGGTGGATCCGTCAGGGGATCACCCGCGCCCTCGCCGACCACGCCCGCACGGTCCGCGTCCCCTGTCATCAGGTAGCAACCCTGGCCCTGATTGAGCGGGTGCGCGGCGAGCTATCAGTGGCAAGCGGCCGGGAGCCGACGGTGGAGGAGATCGCTGCGGTGGTGGGAGTGACGCCGGAGGAGACCAAGTCGCTGCGGGTAGTGTCGCGCCACCCAGTGAGCCTGCACGAGCCGATGGGAGGCGACGGTGAACGGGCGCTGGAGGATTTCCTCGACGATCCGGATGCGGCAAACCCGGGGACCGCGGTAGATCAGCATCTGCTCCGTGAGCGGATCGCCGAGGTGTTGCGGTCGCTGACGCCGCGAGAGCGGGAGGTGATCGAGCTGCGCTTCGGCCTGCGGGACGGCCACCCGCGGACGCTGGAGGAGGTGGCGCAAACCTACGGGATCACCCGCGAGCGCATCCGCCAGATCGAGGCGCGCGGCCTGCTGAAATTGCGGCAGCCGGTCCGCAGCCGCCGGCTGGAGGAGTTCGCCGAGGCAGAGTAAGACTGTCGGCCCGACAACTGCGGCGGCGGAAAGGATGCCCATGACAAAGCCCTTTGATGCAACCCTCAAGGGCCTACTGGAAGCATCGCCAACCGACTGGCCGGCCCTGGCGGGCTATCCGGTGGCCGCCACCGCGGTCATCGACGCGGACATCTCCACGGTCTCCGGTGCCGCCGACAAGGTGCTGCGTGTGCAGGGGCCGCCTGCCTGGATCATGCACATCGAGTTCCAGACCAGCCCCGATCAGACACTTCCTCGGCGCGTTCACCTGTATAATGGGTTGCTGGAGAACCGCCATGAGTTGCCGGTGCGCAGCGTGGTCATACTGCTTCGGCCGCAAGCGGAACTCTCCAACCTGACGGGGGTCTACGAGGGACAGTTTCCCGGCGAAGCGCCATACCTGACGTTTCGCTATCAGGTGCTCCGCATCTGGCAGCTGCCGGTGAACCGGCTGTTGGCCGGCGGCTTCGGGACGTTGCCCCTGGCGCCGATCAGTGCCGTCACGCCGGCGCAGCTGCCGGGGGTAATCGAGCAGATGAAGGAGCGGCTGCGCGGGCAGCCCCGTTCCCAGGTTAGCAACCTGTGGACCGCAACTTACTTGCTCATGGGGTTGCGCTACGAGGATGCGCTGATCGAACGCCTGCTGGCGGAGGTGATCGCGATGGAAGAATCGGTGACTTATCAGGCCATCATTGCCAAGGGGGAGCAGCGGGGCGCCTTGCGGGAAGCCCGGAAAATGCTCCTCCTTCAAGGCCGCGAGCAGTTCGGCGAGCCGCCGCCACCGGAAGCGACGGCGACCATCGAGGCCATCGACGATCTGGAGCGGCTGGAGCAGCTGAGCCTCCGCGTGCTCCGCGCGACCAGCTGGCAGGAACTGCTCGACCTGCCGCGCCCCGCCCCGCGCCGACGCAAGCGGACGTCATGATACCTCGCCGGCAGTCATTGGGCTGTCGGCGGGCGACCCTCGGCTCCAGCTCCTGGAGCCGCGCGGGGCCGTCTTCTTCCGCTGGTTCTCCTATACCTTCGCCCGTGCGGGATACTGCGCCGGCTTCCGCCGCAGCCAGACGAAAATCACCAGGCCGGCCACGAACAGCAGGATGCTGGCGTATTTCTCGAAGCCCTCGGGGCGAACGTCGTTGCGCAGCATCTCGTTCAGGTAGCGGTGGATTGCGTAGCCGACCATCAGCAGGGCAATCACCTCGCCGTCGTGCCGCCGGAGTGGATAGAACGCCGTTAGCAGCAAGAACAGCAAGAACATGCTGACCGACTCGAACACCTGCGTCGGGTACAACGGCAGCGTCCGCGGCTCAAATGACAGCACCTGCTCACGGTTGTCCGGCTTGACGACGGTGAGGGTCAACGTGGACTCGCCCCGCGGCCATTGGTGCGCATCGAGGTAGCGGGACAGGTCCGACGCATCGTCCACGTTGTGGTCGTCATGATGGATCAAGTCCCGCCGGATGCGGACCTTGATGATCCGGTCCCATTTCTCCAGCCCGGCCTGGGCCGCCGCCGAGCCCGGCATCACCGCCTTGACCACCCGGCTGTCGATCGTCTGGAAGTCGGCCAGGGTTGGGCGGAGCATCGGCTCCAGCACCTCGCGCCGGCCGTCGCGCTCGACGGTAAGCGTTAGCTCCTGGCCGGCCTCCAGACCGCGGACCCGCTCGCGCAGCTCATCGGGGTGCTTGATCGGTTGGTCATTGGCCAGGACGATCACGTCGCCGGGCCGCAGCCCAGCCCGGCCCGCGGAGGATGTCGGATCGACGCTGGCCACCGTGCGTGGATCGTCAGCGGCGCTGACCAGGACGAAGCCGGCGGCGCTCTGGTATCCTTCGGCGACCAGGGGGAAGCGGGCCGGCGCCGACAGCGGGAAGGAGACCCCCGGGCAGTCAGGGCAGGCGACGTGGCCGTAGCAGCAGCCGTTGAGTAAGCAGCCGACCCGCCCCAAGCACAGCCCCAGGGCAATGGACGGAGCAGCGAGGTCGGCGATCTTCCAGCTCGACAGGTGATGCTTGCGCACGATGAAAAAGTAGCCGAGCAGGTAGCCGAGCAGCCCGCCGATCACCGCACCGTACAGGATGACGCCGCCGTCCCAGATCCGGGGGAACTGCCAGAGGAAATCTCCCACGCTCGTGATCCGGCCGTTGTTGATTTCGTTGATCAGGTAGACGACCCGGGCCATCACCAGCCCGCCGATGAACAGCCAGATGGCCAGATCCTGGATGTGCTCGCGGGCGATTCCTTCCTTCTGAGCGCGGCGGCCCGCCAGCCAGGTGCAGACGATGAAGGCGATGAACAGCATCAGCCCATAGCCGTAGATGGGGACGCCTTCGGGGTAGAGCCCAGGGATGGGGAGGCGGAAGACGACCTGGCGCATGCTCCTGGCTTTCGGCTGCCGGCCGGCAGGTCCCGCGAGCCAAGCGGGGTACCGACCGCCGGTGTGAGGGGAAATCTATCCTGATCGATCCGATTTGACAAGGCCGGCGCCGGCCGTCACAGGGCCGCCAGTACCGCCTCGGTCACTTCGATCGTGGTGGCCGTGCCGCCGAGGTCGGGGGTGCGCGGTCGGCCTGCCTTCAAGACAGCCGCCACCGCCCGGCGTATAGCGGCGGCGCTCTTCGTTAGCCCCAGGTGGTCCAGCATCATCCCGGCCGACAAGATGGCCGCCAACGGATTGGCGATTCCCTTGCCGGCAATATCGGGGGCCGAGCCATGTACCGGCTCGAACATGCTCGGATAGGTCCGCTCCGGGTTGATGTTGCCGCTGGCCGCCAGGCCCATGCTGCCGGTGATGATGGCGCTCAGGTCGGTGAGGATGTCGCCGAAAAGGTTGCTGGCCACCACCACGTCGAAGACCTCCGGCCGGCGCACGAAGTCCATGGCCGCGGCGTCAACCAGGAGCGAGTTGGCCTCCACGTCGGGGTAATCCTTCGCCACGATGCGGAAAACCTCGTCCCACAGGACCATGCCAAACTGCATGGCGTTCGATTTGGTAATGGAGGTGACCTTCTTGCGCCGCTTTCGCGCCCCCTCGAAAGCGGCTCGCATGATGCGCTCGATGCCGCGGCGGGTAAAGGTGTTGGTCTGGATGGCAATCTCGTGCGGCGTCCCCTCGTAGAGCCGGCCGCCGATCGGGGCATACTCCCCCTCGGTGTTCTCGCGGTAGACCACCAGGTCGATCGAGCCGGGCGCCTTGTCGCGCAGGGGCGTCGGCACTCCGTCGTACAGGTACGCCGGCCGAAGATTGACATACTGGTCAAAACGGCGGCGCATCGGCAGGAGCAGGCCGTGGATGGTGATGTGGTCGGGCACGTCGGGGCTGCCGATGGCGCCAAAAAGAATGGCGTCGTGGGCCCGGAGAATGTCCCAGCCATCTTCGGGCATCATCCGGCCGTGCTTCTTGTAGTAGGCGGTGTTCCAGGGCAGCCGGTTCCAGGTGATGGAAGCGTCGTCAAGCCGGACAGCGGCCTCGGCGACACGGATGGCCTGGTCGATGACCTCCGGCCCGATGCCGTCGCCGCCGATGACCGCAATGCGGAAAGCTGCCATTGCACGAAACCCCCGGGTGCGGTACGAGAGCGTCAGCCCTTGCGCTCCCTCAACCCTATCCGCCCCCCTCAGAGGGGAGAAAGGGGAAGGCGAGGGACGCGAGGCGCGGTTGAAACAATCTAGTCAACCCGGCAGGCGAGTCAAGATGCCAGGGCGCAGGCGGACAACGGAAGGGAGCAGGTGGAAGGGAAGGGTCCGGGTCGCGGTCCGCCTTCTGGTCGGGTGCGGTGTCCTGTCTTCGGCCTTTGGCCTTGTCTTCGCCGGCTGTTCGGGCCCGAGCAACTTCGCCGGCGACCCACTACTGGGGGGATCGCCGGTGCCGCGGCCAGCGGGGCCGACGCCGGCCGCGCCCACCAAGCAGACAGCGGTGCCACCCCTGCCGGCCCCGACTTCATCCACCAGCCCGGCGGCGCTGGCCGGCGGCGTCTTCCAGCCGCTCGACCCTCGCCCGGAGTTCCGCACCACCGGTCGGGGTGCCGGCCCTAGCTGGAAGGGACCGGGGACCGCCGGCGCCGTGCTGCAACCGCCCGAACCGGTGGCCGAGGGGCTGCCGCGCTCCGACCCCGGGCCGGCGCCCGGCTTCACTCTGGTCGGCGGACCAAGGCCCTTGACCTACGAGCAGGCCCAAACACTCCTTCAGGCACGCGGCGTGACCTGGCAGCGCCTGGAGGCCGGGCCCGAACCGGGGGAGTGGAAATTCAGCTGCTCCATCCCCAACCGTCAGAACCCACAGATCCGCCGCTTCTACGAGGCGAAGGCGCAGGACCCGATCACGGCCATCCGGGCCGTCCTCGAACAGATGGACCGCGAGCGAGAGTAGAAGGACGGGCGCGGGATCAGTTCGGCTGTTCCAGCGAGCCAGGGGCCGCCTCGACGAACAGGCCACCGTTCTCGAACAGATCCTCGCCGACGGCGCAGGTCCACAGGATGCGGACCGTGAAGCACCACGGGTTGGAGCCGTCGGGGGACGAAATCTGAATGCGGACCCTTTGGCCCAGCAGGCTCCGGGTGCCGATCAACCGGATGCCCGAGACCGACAGATCGCGGCTGAGCAGGGTGATCGGCCGCTGGTCTTCGGTCTGGGCCTTAATGACCTGGACGAAGGCGATGCGGTTCTGGCCGCGGCGTTCCAGCTGGCTGGAGGTGCTTTTGTACTGATCGATGAGCTGCTCGACGGCCTGCCGGACCAGCTGTTGCTGATCCTGCTCTTGGCGCACCCGCTCGGTGACGGCGGGGACGTAGTAATAACGCCCCTTGCGGTAACTGAGCGAAGGACGGGCCAGGGCCAGGACATCTTTCCACATCGAATCGGGGGCGCCGGCCTGGCTTAGCTCCTGGCGGATCTCACGGGGGAGGACATACCCCTGCCGCTTGGCCCGGCTGACGACAGAGTTGGCAATTCCCTTGAGGTCGGTCGCGGTCATGGCAGTCCACCTTTGAGGAGGCGGAAGGGGAGGTTGGGAAATCACTGGCACTGCTTGCGCCGTCATTGCGGGCCGACCACAAATCTCATCTCTGGGAGAAACGGGAAGGGCCCGTCAGGCGCACCCTCGGCGCTCTGGCATTCTAGCATTTTTTGGGGAGTCGAGTTGGGTCACTTTTTTTGACCGGCCCATCGCTCGGCCCGTTCAAGGACCAGCCGGACGGCCTCGGCCTCGGTGGCGGCCTGGGCCTCGACGCGGTGGGTGCGGTTCGGCTGGCCGGTGAGCAACAGGCACGTGAAGCGGTAGCCGCCCGAGGAGAGTTTTTCCAACTGGAAGCAGGCGGCGCCGAGGCTGTCGAGCCGGCGGCGGGCAATGGTCCAGTCCAGGGCGCTGCCGTCGGTCGGGCCGCAGGACACACCCAACTCTTCCGGCGTGGGCATGACCAGGGGCAGGGCGACGGACCCGGGATCATCGGGCGACTGGGCCCGGACGACCGGCGGGGCGGGCGCTGGCTGAGGCGAGGATGGCAAGCCGGCAGGGCGGACGGGCGGTTGGCCCATGCCGCGCGGGGCAGCCAAGCCGGCGGGCGGCGCGGGGGCGGGACGATGCGGGAGCAGGACCGGCGCACGGCCGATCAACGGGGGACATCCCCCCGGTCCTCAGCCCGCCCCTGAGCGCGGCGGGACAGCCGCAATCCAGATGAACGAAAGCAGAGACACCAGGAGAAGCGCTGCCTTGCGCATGGCGAAGAGTTCCTCCGTGTTCGCGCCTCGGCCGGGGGCGAACGGATCGGGCGCGCTCAGGGATCGGGCCGGCCAAGCATGGGATCGTGGCGGCCGGCGAAGCGGGATCGCTTCCTTGTGGGTCTGACCTTGCCGGTGCGGGACGGATCGGGTGAGCGGCGCGAGTTCCCGTCGGCCGGGTGTGTCCTTCGAACCGAACGGGCGGGACCATACCAGAGGGGCCGGTGTGGGGGAAGAGCAGATTCACAGGCCGGGCGGGATGCACAATTTACAAACCTTCCGAGCAGGAATTACAAGTTGCGAGCAGCCGAACCCGTCCTCTTTCTCTGCATACGGGGACGAGAGGCGCTTGCTGTGAACAGAGGCGCGCTTGCTGTGCTCTGAAGAGAGGCGCTTGCTGTGAAGAAGAGAGGAGCCTTTTCCTCCCCTCTCCCCCGCTTCGGGGGAGAGGGGCCGGGGGTGAGGGGGAAGAGGTAGCGAAGCGCTACCAACAGCACATTGATCTCCTCCGCTTCGGGGGAGAGCGGCGGCCGCAGAGAAGCCGCTGCCCTTACACGCTTGGCAGCTCGTACCCCTTGCGGTACTCGCGGCCGAGGTACTTGTTGGCCTCGGCGTCGTCGAAGGTCTCGGTCTTCGGATCAATCCGCAGTTTCTTACCGGTGCGCCAGGCGATGTTGCCGGCATGGCACATCACGCTGCTGACGTGGCCCTGGGCGATCTCCTGGTTGAGGCTCTCGCGGCGGCGGCTGCGGACGGCGTCAAGGAAATTGCGGATGTGCAGCCCCAGCGAGTTACGGCCGCTCATCTCTCGGACCAGCTTCCCCTTGGCATCGAACGCCTTCCAGCCGTCGTTGCTGATCAGCAGCCAGCCGTTCTCGCCGTAGACCGCCGCTCCTTCCGTGAGGTCGAACAACCGCGGCCGCGACCAGATGCGCATCTCGTAGACCAGGACCTTGCCCGGGTATTCGTAAGTGACCATCATGGTATCGGGCCACTCCTGCATGTCGTCGAAGAAGAACTTGCCCCCCGCGCACGAGACGGCCTGGGGCAACTCGTTCAGGCCCATCACCCAGCGGCAGTAGTCCATCCGGTGGACGCCGTCGTTGCCCAGGTCGCCGGTGCCGTAGTCGAAGAACCAGCGCCAGCTGCCGTGGAAACGGCGGATGTTGAACGGCCGCTTCGGGGCCGGCCCCAGCCACATGTCGTAGTCCACGCCGGGCGGCGGCTCACTGTCGGGCGGTCGGCCGATGTCGCTTTGCCGGTCGGTCTCCCAGGCCCGGCCGAAGATCACCTTGCCCAGGGCGCCGCTCTGGACATACTTGACCGCCTCGAACAGGTCGGGAGCACTACGGGCCTGGGTGCCGAGTTGGACCATGCGGTTGTACTTCCGCGCCGCCTGCACCATCCGCTGCCCCTCGATGATGTTGTGGCCGTCGGGCTTCTCGACGTAGACATCCTTGCCAGCCATGCAGCCATGGATGGTCGGCAGAGCGTGCCAGTGGTCGGGCGTGCCGATGACGAGCACATCCACCGATTTGTCGTCGAGGACGGTGCGGTAATCCTTGACAAGCTTGGGCATGGTGCCGGTCCGCTGCTCGATCTCCCGGCCGCGTTTGCCGCGGACCGATTCGTCGATGTCGCAGATGTAAAGGATGTTGACATCCTTCTGGGCGGCGAAGGCATGCAGCAGGCTGCCGCCCTGGCCGCGGACGCCGACACAAGCGACGCCGATCTTATCGTTGGCGGCGACGGCAGCGCGGCCGAGCCCGGTCAGGGCACCGATCCCGGCGGCCAGGCCTAGGGCGGACTGCTTGAGGAAGGTACGGCGTGAGCGGTGGGACATGGGAAACCTCCGGTGTGCCGATTGAGGATGGCAGACCAACGGCTGCCATCATAAACCCGCGGCCGACGCTCGGCAACCGTCGGGGAGGCGTTCGCCCTCGGCCCTTCCCGATGTTACAATGCGGACACCCCCCGAAAGGAGCCTCGCCATGACCGCACTCCAAACCGCACCCCCAGCCAGTGCCGAGGTCAAGATGTTGATCGCCGGACGATGGGAAGCCAGCCGGACAGACCGCTTCGGCGACGTGTACAACCCGTCCACCGGCCGGGTGATCGCGCGGGTGCCGCTGGGCACAGCCGCCGACGTGGACCGGGCGGTGCAGGCAGCGGCTGAGGCACTGCCGGCCTGGGCCGAAACGCCGGTCGTGGAGCGAGCCCGCTTGATGTTTCGCTTCCGTGAGCTGCTGGTCAGCCGAGCCGAGGAGTTGGCCCGCTGCGTCACCCGCGAGCACGGCAAGACGCTGGCCGAGGCCCGGGCCTCGGTGCAGCGCGGCATCGAGATGGTCGAGTTCGCCTGCGGCATCCCCAGCCTGATCATGGGGCAATGTCTGCCGAACATCGCCGCCAACGTGGATTGCGAGACCGTCCGCCACCCGGTCGGCGTCTGCGTCGGCATCACGCCGTTCAACTTCCCGGCGATGGTACCGCTCTGGATGTTCCCGGTCGCCCTCACCTGCGGCAACACCTTCATCTTGAAGCCGTCCGAGAAGGTACCGTTGTCGGCCGTGATGCTCGGCGAGCTGCTGACTCAGGCTGGCGCACCGCCGGGCGTGTTCAACATCGTCCACGGCGACCGCGAGTGCGTCGAGGCGCTGATCACTCATCCGCTGGTGCGGGCGATCTCGTTCGTCGGCTCAACCAGTGTCGCCCGCGCGGTCTACGAGACGGGGACAAAGCACGGCAAGCGGGTGCAGGCGGCCGGCGGAGCAAAGAACCATCTGATCATCATGCCCGACGCTGACCTGGAGCAGGCGGTCAAGGCGATCCAGGCGGCGGCCTTCGGCTGCGCCGGCGAACGCTGCATGGCCGGCAGTGTGGCCCTGCCGGTCGGCGGCATCGGCGATCAGGTGGTGGACCTGCTTTGCCGGTACGCCGCCCGAATGAAGGTTGGCCCGACCGATGGCGGCGCCGATGTGGACATGGGCCCGGTGATCACGCCGCAGCACCTCCAGCGCGTGGCCGGCTACCTGGATATCGGCGCGGCGGAGGGCGCGGCCATCGCCCTGGACGGCCGCAAGATCGACCGGTCCGACGGTGGCTTCCTCATCGGCCCGAGCGTGCTCGACCGGGTCAAACCGGAGATGCGGGTGGCCCGCGAGGAGATTTTTGGACCGGTCCTGTCGGTGATCCGGGTCGGCGACCTGGACGAGGCGCTGGCGGTGGGGCGGCAGTGCCCGTATGGCAACGGAGCGTCGATCTTCACGCGGAGCGGCTGGGCGGCGCGGCAGTTCAAGCATCACTTCAACGCCGGCATGATCGGCATCAACGTCGGCGTGCCGGCGCCGATGGCCTGGTTCCCGTTCACCGGCTGGAACCAGTCATTCTTCGGCGATCTGCACCTTCAGGGGATCGAGGCGGTGCAGTTTTACACACAGCAGAAGCTGACCATGACGCGCTGGTGGAAATCGCCGCAGGAGTCGCACCACGATCCAGTATGGAAGACGGGGAGCGACCGGTGTTAACCGGCCGCCGGTTGACACCGGCCGCTCACAGGTTTAGCTGCGCTGCATGCTGACCGGCGCGCTCCACGGCGCATCGCGGCTACCCCATGCCCTTTCGACGCACCCCCATCAACCCCGCGTACATCATGAACGCTACCGCGAAACTGAGGAACCACGCATAGTGGTACATCTCCGTCCAGATGTTCCCTGCGGGGAGCTGGATCACCTTCACGGTCGCCAGGAAGCCCGGCACACAGGGGGCGATACCGGCCGCCAGCGCCACCAGCGCCACGGGATTGAAGCCACCCCAATACCAGTACGGCCCCTGCCGCCGGTACAGTCCGGGCAGGTCGAGCCGGGTCCGGCGGACGAGGAAATAGTCAGCGATGAGAACACCGCCGACGGCCCCGAGCAGTCCCGAGTAGGCCACCAGCCACTTGAAGATGTAGCCGGACGGATCGGCGTACAGCTTCCACGGCTGGATCAGGATGCCGATAATGCCGGTGATCAGTCCGCCGGTGCGAAAGGAGATGCGCCGCGGCCAGAAATTGGCAAAGTCGTTCGCTGGACTGACCACGTTAGCCGCGATGTTCGTCGCCAGCGTCGCCAGGCTGAGGGCGAACAACGCCACCACCAACACCACGGGGTTGGTGAACTTCGAGATCAGGACGATCGGATCCCAGAGGTCCCTCACCGATTCCTCCGGGTAGATGAGCACGGCCGCTGAGGTAACCGCCACGCCGATGAACGAGTATAGCCCCATCGTTGTCGGCAGCCCCAGTGCTTGGCCGATGACCTGATCGCGCTGCGAGTAGGCGTAGCGGGTGAAGTCGGGGATGTTGAGCGATAGTGTCGCCCAGTAGCCGACCGCCCCGGTCAGGGCGGGGAAGAAGAAGGCCCAGAAGGCGGCGGGGGTGGCGAATTGCGCCGGCTGGCTGAGAATCGGGCCGAAGCCGCCCGCCCGCACATAGGCCCACCCCAACAGCACAAGTCCCAGGACGATCAAAAGCGGCGCCTTGAGGTTCATCAAGAAGCGGATCGACTCGATGCCCCGGTAAATGATCCACAGGTTGATGCTCCAGAAGAACAGAAAGCAGGCGAGTTGGGCCGCGTTGATCCCGATGATCGGCAGAGGCGCGAGTTGCTTCCAGTCGGCAAGGTAAATCTCAAGGACCTTGTAAATGGCCCAACCGCCGATCCAGGTCTGGATGCCGAACCAGCCGCACGCCACTAGGGCCCGCAGCAGCGCCGGCACGTTCGCCCCGCGGATGCCGAACGACGCCCGGCAATAGACCGGGAAGGGAATGCCGTACTTGGTCCCGGCGTGGGCGTTAAGGACCATCGGAATGAGGACGATGACATTACCGAGGAAGATGGTCAGCACTGCCTGCCACCAGTTCATCCCGCCAGCGATGAGCGAGGAGGCCAGGGTGTAGGTGGTGATGCAGGCGGACATCGAGACCCACAAGGCGGCGATGTCCTTCAATCCCCACTTGCGCTGGGCCAGCGGGATCGGGGCCATGTCCCGGTTGTGGTAGGCCGAGTCGGAGACATCCTCCGTCAGCTCGTAGATGCCGTGCGCCTCCGCCCCGGCCGCCCGCTCTTTGATCGCCGACATGACTGCTGCCTCCGGGACCGGCCCGTCTATCATGGGAAGAAAGGGATTGGCGGCGCCTCCGCGATGCGCTGCTCAACTTTGCTCCGTGATGCGGCTGCTGTCAATGGTATGGATGATGAGCAAGCCCATGCTCCCGCCTCGGAAGCCGACTCGGGAACAACTCGCCGCCGCCCACCGCCGGACTGTCCCTGACGTGATCGCGCCGGGACTGCGGGTCCTCTTCTGCGGCATCAATCCGGGACTCTACTCGGCGGCAACACGGCACCACTTCGCCCGGCCGGGCAATCGCTTCTGGCCTACATTGTATGCCGCCGGCTTTACCGATCGGCTCCTCGCTCCTTTCGAGGAGCGCCGATTGCTCGCCCTCGGCTATGGTATCACCAATCTCGCCGAGCGAGCGACGGCCTCGGCCGATGAGCTGTCCGATGAGGAATTGATCGCGGGCGCCCGGCGGCTGGTGCGGAAAGTCCGCCGCTACCGGCCGGGCTGGGTCGCCTTCTTGGGGGTCAGCGCCTACCGGATCGCGTTCAGTCGGCCGCAGGCCCGTCTCGGCCCGCAAGACGAGAAGATCGCGCGGGCCGGCGTCTGGGTCCTGCCCAACCCCAGCGGCTTGAACGCGCACTACCAGCTGGACGACCTGGCTCGGCTATTCGCCGAGCTGCGGCGGACGGTTGAGTCATGATTGTCTTTACGCCCTCATCCTGACTTTCCAGTACCCAAGCCTGCGCTTGGCATGGGCCACTGCGATGATCTGCACCGTATTTGCGGTCACCCGATAGACGACGCAGTAAGGAAAGCGATGCAACGTGGAGACTGGATTCCGTGCAAGTAAGCAGGCCACTGATCCGGCCCATCAAGGATCGGTTCTACTGCAGGGTCGAGTTCGGCCACGAAGCACTCGGCGGCCTGAGCACTTCGAGCCTTATACCACCACTCCCGCGCAGCACCAGCCGCTTCCCCGGCTTCCGGATGGAATGCAAGTGCCGGGCGTGGCATCGGACGCTCCCGTAATCTGGCGGCGAGCTTCGGGCCACGGCACCGGCTTGACACGCCCGCTGTCTAGCTCCTGGAGGCGTCGTGCGATCTCAACATCCCCGGTGGCCGGGGCATCCTCGTCAACGTCCGGGTCAAGGCTTTCGATCAGCCGGGCGGCAATGGCGGCCCGCTCGCTTTCCGGCAGCTTCAGGGCGTCTTCAGGCAACTTCAGCGCATCGAACCCATCTTATTCTCACTCCCCCGGCGGCTCGATCTGGAAATCATAGCTGGTGGCGCCCGGTTCGAAGCTGAGGGGGCTTTTCACCGGCAACCGCAGGATGAACAGGCTCCCCTTGCCCGGCTGGCTCTGCACGATAATGTCGCCGCCGTGCTCGCGCAGGATCTTGCGGCTGACCGCCAAACCCAGGCCCGTTCCCCGCGCCCCCTTCGTACTCACGAACGGCCGGAAAATGTCCGCTTGCTTCTCCGGCGGGATGCCGACGCCGTTGTCTCGCACCAGCAGCCGCACCCACGACGGGTCGTCCTCCAGCGCCGTCGCCACGATCACGTGTGGGTTCTTTCGCTCCTCCACGGCGTCAAGGGCGTTGCCGACGATATTCAACAGTGCCCGGTGGATGCCCTCCGGGTCCGCCTGCACGCGCGGCAGCTTGTCGTCGGGGCGGAACTCCAGCCGGATGCCCATCTCCTGGGCCCGCACCTCCATTAATTCCACCACGTCGCGAGCCACCTGGTTCAGGTCGGTTTCCTCGATGGCCGGCTCTCGCTCCTTGGAGTAGCTGAGCATGTCCATGACCAGGTCGTAAATCTTCCCCTGGTTCTTCTCGACGATCTTCCAACCTTGCTGCACCATCGCGTCGTTCTTTTCCTGCAAGCCCATCTTCAGGATTTCGCTGCCGGAACGCAGCCCTTGCAGGATGTTCTTGATGCTGTGCGACAAGGCCGCGATCGTCTGGCCGATGGCCGCCAGGCGCTCGGCCTGCACCAGCGCCTGATGATAGCGCGTCTCCTCGACCGCCAGCGCCGCCTGGTGGCCGATGGCGATGGCCAGCGCCAGGTGATCCTCGGTGAACTTCCCCTCCGGGCTACCGCGGACCAGCATATCGCGGGCGCTGGTCCGGGTGTCGAGGTAGAGTACCCCCAGCGTCTCGTGCCGTCCCTTCATCGGCACGCAGATGACCTCGCGGATGCCGAAGCGCAGGATGCTCTGGCCGGCGCTGAAGCGCTCGTCGCGGGTGGCGTCGGAGACCAGGACCCCCTGCTTCTCGTTGAGGACATAATCCATGATCGTCCGACTGACGGTCATCTTCTCCTGGGCGTTAAGCCCCTCGCGCCAGCGAACCGCCTTGGGCTCGAACTGGCCGCTGTCCGGGTTGCGCAGCATGATGCAGCCGCGGTCCGCCTCGATGGAGCGGAAGATCAGATCCATGATCCGCTCCAAGAGTTGGTTGAGGTCGAGGATGTGGCTGACAGCCTGGATGGCCTCGTACATAATGCCGAGATTGGCCAGGGCGCTTTTGAGATAGGCGCTCTTGACCTCCTGCGGCTGGGCCAGGATGCGGCTCCCCTCGGCCTCACCGATGGTCTTGATGATAGCGCTGGACAGCTCCAGGTCGTGGCGGGCGATCATACTGATGCGATTGGCCAGGTCGCCAGCGGCCGCCTCGCCCCGGCCGGCGCTGTAGACCAGGACGGTCTGGCCAAGCTGGATATGGTCGCCCGGCTGGAGCAGGATGTCCTTGACCAGTTGGTTGTTGACGTAGCTACCGTTAGCGCTGCCGACGTCGATCAGGCGGTAGCCCTGGGGCGTCTGGCGGAACTCGGCGTGACGGCGTGACACCTCGGTGTCATGCAGGCGGATGCGGTTGCTGGAATCGCGGCCAGCCCCGAGCACCGGCTCGTTCAGCTCGAACTGTTTGCCCTCGTCGGCGCCTTTGATGACGATGACTCGTGGCACGACACACCCAGAGTAGTCCGGAGAAAAGGATAATGGTGGATTCCTCTGTTACCCTACCGGCATCTGGATGTTCATGTCAAGAAAGACGATCGGCTAGAGCCGCCAGTTCGTTCAGATCGTGCAAGAGGCGGTCAGGGCCGGCAGCCGCCAGTACATCGCGTTCCTCGGAGCCGGTCGGCACCACCCAGATGGTCACGCCGGCCGCCCGGGCCGCGGCGATGTCTACCGTCATGTCGCCGATGTAGATTGCTTCGGTCGGGGCGACGCCGAGCCGCTCCAGGGCCGTCCGCAACATGTCGGGGGCCGGCTTGGGGCGGGGTGCATCCTCGGGGCCGACCACCACGCTCAGGTACGGCGCCAGGCCGAGGTGATCGAGCAGCTCGCGCGTGAAGGCGACCGGCT
>DATLYH010000062.1:0-4067 GCA_035575035.1 Gemmataceae bacterium | reverse complement strand
CTGGATGATCTTGCCGTTGCCGCGGACCGGCCCATCGAGCCGTTGCAGGTTGCAGTTGATGACAAAGATCAGGTTGTCGAGCTTCTCACGCGCAGCCAGCGTCAAGGCGCCGAGCGATTCCGGCTCGTCGCACTCGCCGTCCCCCATGAAGCACCAGACGCGCTGCTGGGAAGTATCCTTGAGGCCGCGGTGTTCCAGGTAGCGGTTGAAGCGGGCCTGGTAGATGGCCAGCAAAGGCCCCAGCCCCATTGAAACGGTCGGGAACTGCCAGAAGCCGGGCATCAGCCAGGGATGGGGATACGACGACAGCCCGCCGTCGGGGGTCAGCTCGCGGCGGAAGTTTTCCAGCTGCTCGACCGTCAACCGCCCTTCGAGAAAGGCCCGGGCGTAGATGCCGGGGGCGACGTGCCCCTGGAAGTAAACCTGGTCGCCGCCGCCCGGCGCGTCGGGACCGCGGAAGAAGTGGTTCAGGCCGACTTCGATCAGGGTGGCCGCCGAGGCGTAGCTGGAGATGTGGCCGCCGATGCCGGCCTCATGCTTGTTGGCCCGGACCACCATGGCCATGGCGTTCCAGCGGGTCAGCTGCGTCATCCGCCGGGCCAGCTCCCGCGTCTCCGGCAAGGGGGCCTGCTTCTCCGGCGGGATGGTGTTGATGTAGGGCGTGTTGGCCGTGAACGGGTTGCCGATTCCCTGACGCATCGCCTCTTGCTGAAGCTGCTGCATCAGGAAGCGGGCCCGGGCTGGACCGCCCGACCGCAGCACCGCGCGGAGGGCGTCGAGCCACTCCTGGGTTTCGGTCGGGTCGATGTCGCCGTTGCGGCTCCGATCGGGATCGGGTGGCATGATTGGCCTCCGTCAGAGAACGGGCCCGAAGATCGCACGGTTGCAGTACCGGCTTCCGCAGGCTATCATCGGTCGCAGTCCCGGTGAGGGGCTCGGCGGGTCAGACCCCACTCCGCATTCCCCCTGGACCTGTACCGGACAGCTTACTAAGAACTCGCGGCATTTCATCAACAAAAAACCAAACCGGTCGGTTCCGGGGAAAAGGGCTTTTCCATGAACCATCCCACGGTCGAACACCAACGACTGGACGAGGACCGCCAGGGGATCGCCTTCTGGAAGCGCTGGGGGCCGTATGTCAGCGAACGGGCCTGGGCTACCGTTCGCGAGGACTACAGCCCCGACGGCGCCGCCTGGCACTACTTCCCCCACGATCATGCCCGCTCCCGCGCGTACCGTTGGGGCGAGGACGGCCTGGCCGGCATCTGCGATCGCTACCAGCTCCTCTGCTTCGCCCTGGCTTTGTGGAATGAGCGTGACCCGATCCTCAAGGAACGGCTGTTCGGGCTGGTGCCCGGCGAGGGGAACCACGGCGAGGATGTCAAGGAGTATTACTTCTACCTCGACTCCACGCCGACCCATTCATACATGAAATACCTCTACAAGTACCCGCAGGCCGCCTTCCCTTACACCCAATTGATCGAGGAGAACCGGCGGCGGGGCCCCCACGAGCCGGAGTACGAATTACTCGACACCGGCGTCTTTGACGAGGACCGCTACTTCGACGTCTTCGTCGAGTACGCCAAGGCCGACCCGGAGGACATCTGCATCCGTATTGAGGCATTCAACCGCGGCCCCGATCCGGCGCCGCTGCACATCCTGCCGCATTTGTGGTTCCGCAACACCTGGGCGTGGGGGCCGGTGCCGCTGTCCGAGCCGGTCATCCGGGCCGGACCAAGCGGTCCCGGCTACCTCAGCCTGCTGGCCGATGACTCCAACGCCGAGCCGCTCCGCAACCTGCCGTTCGAGTATCGGCTCGGCCCGCGCTACCTGGTCGGCGAGGCCGGCGCCCGGCTGCTATTCACCAACAACGAGACTAACTTCAAGCGGCTCTACGGCCCGGGGGCGCAGAACCGCAAACCGTATGTCAAGGACGCCTTCCACCGCCACCTTATCCACGGCGAGGATTGCGTCAGCCCCGAGCCGGTCGGGACCAAGGCCTGCTTCCACTACGTGGCCCGGGCGGTGCCGCCGGGCGGCTCGGTGGTGGTGCGGCTGCGGCTGTCGCCGGCCTGTCCCGCCGACGGCCGGGCCTGGGACCCGCGCGAGGTGGACGCCATCATCGACCAGCGCCGCCGCGAGGCCGACGCGTTTTACGAGGCGATCCACCCGCCCCGGGCGACGCCGGATGAACGGCTGGTGCAGCGGCAGGCGTTGGCCGGCATGCTCTGGACCAAGCAGATTTACCTGTTTGATGTCCGGCTCTGGCAGGACGGCGACAATCCGCTCTGGCCGCCCCCCGAGACGCGCCGCACCCTGCGCAACGTCCACTGGCGCCACCTCAACTCGATGCGCATCCTCACCATGCCGGACAAGTGGGAATATCCCTGGTTCGCCGCCTGGGACCTGGCCTTCCAGTGCGTGCCGCTGGCCCTGGTCGATCCCGAGTTCGCCAAGGAGCAGCTCTGGCTCTTGCTCTTTGAGCAATTCCAGCACCCCAACGGCCAGATCCCGGCTTACGAATGGGAGTTCGCCGATCTCAATCCCCCGGTGCATGCCTGGGCGGTCTGGCGCGTCTACAACATGGACCGCCGCCGCACCGGCCGGGCCGACCGCCTCTTCCTGGAGAAGTGCTTCCACAAGCTGCTCATCAACTTCGCCTGGTGGGTCAACCGGGTGGACAGCGACGGCAACAACATCTTCGAAGGGGGCTTCCTCGGCCTGGACAACATCACCGTCTTCGACCGCAGCAGCCGGCTCCCCGGCGGGGCAACCTTGAAGCAATCGGACGCCACCGGCTGGATGGGGATGTTCTGCCTCAACCTGATGCGGATCGCCCTGGAGCTGGCCAAGGACAACCAGGCGTACATGTCGCTGGCGACCAAGTTCTTTGAACACTACGTCTACATCGGCGCCGCCATGAAGCACATGGGCGGCCGAGCTTATGAACTCTGGAGCGAGCGGGATGGCTTCTTCTACGATGTGCTTCGTTACGCCGACGGCAGCTTTCACAAGTTCCGCGTCCGCTCGCTGGTCGGCCTGATCCCCTTGTATGCCATCGAACGGCTGGAGGAGGCCTGGCTGGAGCATTTCCCCGAGTTCCGGGTCAACCTGGAGTGGTTCCTGCAAAACCGCCAGGAGATCGTCCAGCGCTGCGTGGCCACCATCCACCAGGACGGCAAGAAGGTGCACGTCTTGGCCCTGATCAACGAGGGGCAGCTCCGCCGGCTCTTGACGCGGGTCTGGGACCCGGCCGAGTTCCGCAGCGAGTACGGCCTGCGGAGCTTGTCGAAGTATCACGAGAAGCACCCGTTTGTCTTCGGCGACCGGCAGGTGCGTTACGAGCCGGCGGAGTCCTCCGAGCTGATCAAAGGGGGCAATTCCAACTGGCGCGGTCCGGTCTGGTTCCAGACGACCTTCATGATGATCGAGTCGCTGCGCAAGCTGGGGCAGGCATACGGCCAGGCGCTGACGATCGACAGTCCGGTGCCGGGGGAGCCGCCGGTGACGCTGATGCAGATGGCCGAGGGATTCGCCAATCGGCTGATCCGGGTGTTCACCCGGGACGCCTCGGGCCGCCGGCCGGTCCACGGCAACCAGCGCAAGTTCCAGGAGGACCCGCACTGGCGCGACCTGATTTTGTTTTACGAGTATTTCCACGGCGACAGCGGCGTGGGGCTGGGGGCGTCGCACCAGACCGGCTGGACCGGCCTGGTGGCCACACTGATCGACGAATGGCGGCGCTGAGACGTGTCGAGGGAGTGGGGAGTAGGGAATTTTCCGGGGAGGCCCCATTGCCCCCCACAGGGGACAGCGCTGAGGCGTGTCGAGGGAGTGGGGAGTAGGGAATGGGGAATAGGGTGGCCACGCTGATCGACAACTGGCGGCGCTGAGACATGGTAATTGCGCCACAACATTCCGGGCAGTCGCCGCGTGGCCACGCTGATCGACAACTGGCGGCGCTGAGACGCTGCTGCTCCGCTAATAAGAGGGACTCTTCCATGCAATCCGCAATCCGCAATCCGCAATCCGCAATCCGCAATCCGCAATCCGCAATCCGCAATCCG
>DATLYH010000061.1:0-10432 GCA_035575035.1 Gemmataceae bacterium | reverse complement strand
CCACGGAACCCACCCGGACGGAGCCATCCCGAATGGCAAGCGTTGGCCAGCCGTCGCGGCTGGGGTGGTAGAGGTCGCCGTGAATGGCCAGCACCTGCTGCTGGACGTCGGCCGGGAACATCGACAGGCCGGCGAAGTAATGGTGGCCGTTGCGCTCCACCCCTTGCAGGCCGAGGGTGGCACAGACCGCGAGGTCCTGGAGCAGGGCGACCGGGCCAATGTTTGCCAGGTCCTCCCCGGTCATCAGGTAGGGGCGGGACCGGTCCGCGCGCTCCCGTAAGGCCAGCAGGCAACGATTGGCGATTCCCTTGAAGACTCCCTTGCAGTTCTTGTGGCTGGTGCCGGCGTAGCCCAGGCTCAGCGCCCGGGGGAGGCTGTCCAGGTCGCCGTCAGACTCGTCGATGATGATCCGCGCGGGGACCGGGCGGGCCTGCATCATTTCCCCGACCGCCGGTTCCAGGGCAAGATCGCGGTGGAGCGGCTGCTCAATGAAGCGGAGATGGCGGAAGAAATCCCGCAGCCCCTCGGTCCCCGATAGGTCATCCCAGTAGACGCGGAAAGCATCGAACGAGTGGAACTGTTCGTTGCCGTCGAAGCTGAAGCGGTAGTCGGCCGGCGCATGGGCCTCGATCACCTCGGCGATGCGGCGGAGCCGGTCGCGGTCGCGGCCCACGTCGCCGCTGACCTTGATCTTGAACTGACGCAGCCCATACGTCTGGATGCACGCGGCCAGCGACTGCGGCAGGCCGTCATCGAGCCGCTCTTCGGGGGCAATGTCGGCATCCACGAGTGGGTCGGCCAGGCCGACGGTGTGGCGGATGAGAATGTCGGTGCTGGGCCGTTCGGGCAGCAGCTCTGCGGGCGATCGGCCTTCCAGCGGCGGGTGAATGTCGCCGAGCCGGATGCCGAATCGGTTGGCGCGCAGCAGGTGGGCGAACGGCTCGCCGGCAGCGCGGCAGACGGCCTCGATCATGGCCCGCTCGATCAGCGAGGTGCCGAAGTGGACCAGCAGCGGCGGCAGGCCCTGCCGCCGGCCCCACTCGGCTTGCGCATCCCACACTTGCCGCCAGACATCAAACGCGCTGGCGCCGCGGACGCCGTGTGCCACCTCAACGGCGTGTCCGATGACGCGCAGCATCTCGGCCACCTCGTCGGCGATTGGCCGGGCCGGGTCCTTGGTGAACCACTTGGGCGGCAGGTGGTCAGCCGAGATGCCGATTGCGAGTTTACCCTCGACCTCGACCCGCAGGCGGACAAAGGCGTGAGGCGTACTGGTCATGGTGGCAATGCCGTACTTGAACGGCATGCGGGTGCGGATGTCGAGCAGGTGGATGTCGCCGTCGCGGATATGGATGCTCATGCGCCCTCCGTCTGCTGCCAGGTCAGGCCGACGGCCGCCAATTCCTCAGGGGTGTGCAGCTGGAAGTGTTGCAGCACGTAGTCGCGGCCCCAGTCCTCGTTCTCGACGGCCTCCAGCGGCGGCAGCTCGTGGCCGAAGTGCTCCGTGACCAGGCGGTAAGCCTCTTCGGTGGTAAGGTCGTAAATGCTGCGCATCGTCTGTCCCTCTGACTCCCCCTCTCCCCCGAAGCGGGGGAGAGGGGTTGGGGGTGAGGGGGCCGCCGCGTGCGGCCCAGCGTTCCCTCACTCCCCACTTTACCCCCCGCGGCCTCAACCGTCGGCCAGCGCCTGCCAGGCTTCCTCGACATGCGGCGGGTCCCACCACAACTCCAACCCCAGGTCGGCGACGATGACGGCGGCGGCGTTGTAGCCGCACAGGCCGGTGATGTTGCCCCCCGGGTGGGTCGAGCCGCCGCACAGGTACAATCCCGGCACCGGAGTGCGGTATTGCCCCGCGCCGGCGAATGGCCGGTTGTAGCCGATCTGATCACCGGCAAATGAGCCGACGAGCAGATCACCCCGGGCCATGTTCGGCAGCCGGCGTTCCGTGTCCAGCGGCGAGCGCGGGAACCAGTCGATCACCGCGCCGTCGGCCAGGTTCGGGGCAAAGCGCGACCACACCTCCAACATCCGGCGCCCGTGCGCCTCCTGGGCCGTGTCCCAGTTCCGCGGGTCGCCGTGCAGCGCGTAGGGGAGTTTCTCCCACATGAACGCCGTATGTTTGCCGGGCGGGGCCTGGCTCGGGTCAAATTGTGTCGGGCAGGCGCCCCACATGATTGGCGGCGGGATGGTGCCGCGCTCGTGAGCGGCGACCATCTGATGAAAGTGGTCCAGCCCCTCCAAACCGAGGATGACCATGAACGCCTGGTTCAGCTCGGGCCTTCGCTCGGCAGCACGGTAGCGCGGCGGCTCATTCAGGGCCACGTTAAGGGCGAAGAGCGGCGCGATCAGGTTATACCGGAAGCCGGCCGCCTTCTCCCGCAGCCCGGGCGGGGCGGCGTCGGCCGGCAGCAGGTCGAGGAACGTCTGCTGCGGATTCAATCCCGAGGCGAGGAACCCCGTCGCCTCGATGCGCTCGCCATCGGCCAGTTCCACCCCCACCGCCCGGCCCTGCCGCGTCACGATGGCCCGCAGCTCGATTCCCGTGCGGACCTCGCCGCCGTGCTCACGGATGTCGCGGATCAGTGCCTCGGCCAGCCGGGCGGACCCGCCGATGCACATCTGCGCCTTGTGCCGTCCCGCTAGCAGGGCGGGGATGGCGTGGCCAAAACCCTTCAGCCGCAGGTCGATCTCGCGCAGACCGTTGAAGAAGAGCAGCCCCGCCCGGACGACATCATGTTCGAATTCCTGCTGGACAAACTCCAGCGGCGAGAGTTCCTGCACAGCCAGCAAGCGCCGCCCCAGGGCCGAGCGCTCCAGCAGCGCCCGGCGGTGCTCCGGCGGCAATGGCGGCGATTGCGCCTCGGGGATCAGGATGTGCTCAACGATGGGCCGGAACTCCTCGACCCAGCGGCGCAGGGCGGCGGCATCGCGGGAGGAGAACTCGGCGAAGGAAGCGGCGGTGCGGTCAAGATCGGTCCACCACTCCAGGGCCCGGCCGTCGGGCAGGATAAGGGCGACGTTCAGCTCGGGCTCGAGATAGCGGGCGCCGTGGCGCTCCAGTTCCAGGTCGCGGTACCAGGGGAGGGAGGTCAGGGCGCGGTGGAAGAAGGAGTGGGTGTTGTGCAGGAAGCCGGGGTAGCGGGGGTTCTCCTCGGTGGCCAGGCCACCACCGGCGGTCGCCGCCCGATCGAGACTGATGACGCGCAGCCCACTGCGGACCAGGTAGGCTTGAAGGACCAGGGCGTTGTGCCCGGTGCCGAGAATGATACCGTCGTAGGGGATGCTCACGGGGGCCCTTCAGGATCGAAGATCGATGACCCGGCGCCAGTGTAAGGGCGCCGCTCCTGGATCGCAAGTCGCGACGGCCCGCCGTGACTGCCTTCCGCCCGTGGTCATGGTCCTTGGGCCTTGGCACGCTCCAGTAGGATCTCGGCCTCCAGCCGCGCATAGGTCGCCTGGGCCATATCGGATGTGCCCAACCTTCCCGCCTGGAACAGTGCCTGGCATGTGTCCTCGATCTGCTTCAGCCGCGTCAAGTTTCCCTGGTAGGCGGTGATTCGGTCGGCCTTTCGGTCGCTCATCTCCAGCTCGGCCCGCAGCAGGCGCTCCAGGGCCGCCAGCATAATATCAAGCCTACACCTTCCCGCCTGAAATTCCTGCGTGCGCGTCTCCACCTCGGTCTTGGCGGCCTGGAGGCGGGCCTTCAGCAGACCTTGGAGCTTCTCCTGGGCCCTGACCGGCGGCTCGGGCCGCCGGGCCTGCTTGTCCTGGGGCTCGACCGCCGGTCTCGCTTCCGGCGGCTTCTTGCCCCCTTCCTGGCGCGCGACCAGTTTCGCATACGTGAACGCACCGGCCGCCGAGGTCAGAAAGCCCAGCGCGAGCAGGACGACCACGGTGGTTTTCAGCCTGGTCAGGAACATGGCCTGTAGTACTCCTTTCATCAGCACGCCCGCCGGGGTGGAGACTGTCCCCCCGGCCAGCAGGGTTGTTGCGGCTTGCCGGGCAGAAGCAGCCAGGGAAGGGGGGACTGCCGGCGCCGCGTCCGGAGAGAGCACGGCCGCCAGCAGCCCGGCGGAGGGGCCGGCTCCCCGGCGCGTCAACCGCCGCCGGAGCAGGTCCCGCGCCCGGGCCAGCCGCCCCGACACGGTGCCGACCGGCCAGCCCAGGGAACGGGCGGCCTCCTCGAGGGTCTTGCCCTGCAGGTAACAGGCGACGACCAGCACCCGATATTTCC
This sequence comes from Gemmataceae bacterium, assembly GCA_035575035.1. Lineage (GTDB taxonomy): Bacteria > Planctomycetota > Planctomycetia > Gemmatales > Gemmataceae > DATLYH01. The sequence continues at coordinate 6,198 of DATLYH010000061.1, read as the reverse complement.
ACGGCAGACGGCTCACCTCGTCATCGAGCAGTCGGCGTAGGTCGCGCCCGGCCGGGTCCTCGGGAGATTCGGCCTCCGGCTCCGCCGGGAGTGGTCGCTGGCGGGCTCGCCGCCGGGCCGCCCGGCCCCGGGCCTGCAGCGCGGTCCGGTAGGCCACGCCGTAAAGCCAGTTGGCGAGCAGTTCCCGCCGCGCCAGGGACCGGGCCTTCTTGAGCAGGACGAGGAAGGTGGCCTGAAAAGCGTCCTCGGCATCATCGGGGTCGGGCAGCAGGCGACGGCAGATGCCGAGCACCATCGGCCCGTGCCGGCGCAGCAAGGCCTCAAAGGCGGCCTCGTCGCGCTGGTTGACGAAGCGCTCCAGCAGCCGCAGGTCGTCGGCGCCGGCGGCATCCCCCCGCAGGCCGAGGGTGCGCATCTGCCGGAGGACGGCACCTAAACGTTCGTGCGCCATCTGCATCCTCCTCATCATGTACTGCCGGCACGACTCGTGGCGCGTACAGTTTTTTTGCCGCAGGCGACCGATGTGAGAATCTCTTTGGCAGCAAACCGCTTCTCCCACTATCATGTATAGGAGCCCCCTCTTCCCTGAAGGCCGCCCCGATAGCGAAGGGGGCAGTTACGATGATCTCACCCAACCCGGGCAAGGTTGCCCCCCGTGGTGTCCCCACCCAATGAAACCCTCCATGAAAGCAGCCGTTCTCTCGATCAGTTTGTTGGCCGTGTTCGGGCTTGCGGCTGCCGCACCCGCCGAGCCACCCCCTCAGCCGCCAGCCGCCGTCAACCCCCAGGCCGCGGAATTCTTCGAGACGCGCGTCCGGCCGGTGCTGGCCGAGAACTGCTTCACCTGTCACGGCCCCAAACGGCAGCAGGCAGGCTTGCGGCTCGACTCGCGCGCCGCCCTGCTCAAGGGGAGCGACAGCGGCCCGGTAATCACGGCCGGCGAGCCCGAGAAAAGTCTGCTCATTCAGGCGGTTCGTCAGGAAGGTGACATCAAGATGCCGCCCAAGGGAAAACTGCCGCCCGAGGCGATCGAGGCCCTGATTGCCTGGGTCAAGATGGGCGCTCCCTGGCCCGAGAATGGCTCGGCCGCGGCCCAGGGCGGGCCGATGTCGGTGGCGGAGGCCCGGCAGAAGCACTGGGCGTTTCAACCGGTCCGGAAACCCGCTCTTCCCCCTGTCCGGAACTCCGCCTGGGTCCGGACGCCCGTGGATTTCTTCATCCTGGCGAAGCTCGAAGAAAAGGGACTCAACCCCTCGCCGTCGGCCGACCGGCGCACGCTGATCCGCCGCGTCACCTTTGACCTGATCGGTCTGCCGCCGACGCCGGAGGAGGTCACCGCGTTTGAGAGCGACACGTCCCCTAATGCTTTTGCTCGGGTCGTCGATCGGCTGCTGGCCGATCCGCGCTACGGCGAGCGCTGGGGCCGGCACTGGCTCGACATCGCCCGCTATGCCGATACCAAGGGGTACGTCTTCCAGGAAGAGCGCCGCTATCCCTTCGCTTACACCTACCGCGATTACGTCATCCGTGCCTTCAATGAGGACCTGCCCTACGACCAGTTCATCCTTCACCAGCTGGCAGCGGACCAGCTGTTCCCCCTCACCCTACCCTCTCCCCCTGGAGCAGGAGGAGAGGGTAGGGTGAGGGGGTCGGGCGACAACCGACCGCTGGCGGCGATGGGTTTCCTGACGGTGGGCCGACGATTTCTCAACAATATCCATGACATCATTGACGACCGCCTGGATGTCGTCGGCCGCGGCTTGCTGGGATTGACGATTAGCTGCGCCCGCTGCCACGACCACAAGTTTGACCCCATCCCGCAGCGCGACTACTACAGCCTCTACGGTGTCTTCGCCAGTTCGGTGGAGCCCCGCGAGCTGCCGCTGATCGGCGAACCGGAGTCGAGCGCGGACTATCTGGCCTTTGAGAAGGAGCTGAAGGCCCGGCAGCAGAAGCTCGCCGATTTCCTGCAAAACAAGCATGCCGAGTTGCTGGCCCGGCTTCGGGCGCAGGTGCCCGAGTACCTGCTGGCGGCCCGCGACGCGCAGCGCCTGCCGGGCGAGGACCACTACCAGGCATTGGCAGCCAGCGACCTGAACCCCGCCTTGATCCGCCGCTGGCAGGGCTTCCTGACCGAGACACGCAAGGCCCATCACCCGGTCCTGGCCCCCTGGCACGCCTTTGCCGCGCTGCCGCAGAAGGATTTCACTTCCCAGGCGGCGGCCGTGGCGGCCCGGGTGGCAGCCAACGCCGACCCGCAAGGGCCCATCAATCCGTTGGTGGCACAGGCGTTCGCCGGCCCGCCCCCTGCCTCGCTGCGCGATGTGGCCGAGCGCTACGGCAAGCTGCTCGCCGGTGCCGATCGACTCTGGCAAGAAGCCCTGAAGGCGGCGAAGGAGCAGAACGCCGCCCCGCCCGCCGCTCTGCCTGATCCCGACCAGGAGGCCCTGCGCCAGCTGCTGTACGGGCCGGGAACCCCGACCAACATCTCATTGGAGGAAGCGCAGTCGGCCCGGCTTTTTGACCGGTCGGTGCGGAATGAGCTGACCGCGCTGCGACGGCGGGTCGAGGAGTGGGTGGTAAACTCCCCGGCCGCGCCGCCGCGGGCGATGGTCCTGCAAGATGCCCCGATGCCGCAGACGCCGCGCGTCTTTGTCCGTGGCAACCCGAACAACCCGGGCGAAGCAGTGCCGCGGCAGTTCCTGGAGGTGCTCGCCGGGCCCCAGCGCCAGCCGTTCCGGCAGGGGAGCGGTCGGCTGGAGCTAGCCCGTGCCATTGCCTCGCGCGATAATCCCCTGACCGCCCGCGTTCTGGTCAACCGCGTCTGGCTGCACCACTTCGGCGCCGGTCTGGTGCGCACCCCCAGCGACTTCGGGCTGCGCGGCGAACCGCCGACCCACCCCGAACTACTTGACTACCTCGCCTGGACCTTCATGGAGGATGGCTGGTCAATCAAGAAGCTGCACCGGCTGATCCTGCTCTCGGCCGTCTACCAACAGGCCTCTGAGATTGCGGATTGCAGATTGCGGATTGCGGATTCAAAGACCGATACTTCTTTTCCCCGGCTACAATCCGCCATCCACAATTCTTCCAATCCGCAATCCGCAATCTGCAATCCGCAATTGATCGATCCGGAGAACCGTCTGTTGTGGAAGATGAACCGGCAGCGCCTCGACTTCGAGGCGCTGCGCGACTCGCTCCTGGCGGTGGCCGGACGGCTCGATGCGCGGCAGGGGGGCCGGCCTGTCGATCTGACGACCGCCCCCTTCAGCACGCGCCGGACGGTGTATGGTTTCGTCGAGCGGCAGAACCTGCCCGGCCTGTTCCGCACCTTTGACTTCGCTAGTCCCGACACCAGCAGCCCGCAGCGGTACACCACTACCGTGCCGCAGCAGGCCCTGTTCCTGATGAACAGTCCGTTTGTCATTGAGCAAGCCCGCCACCTGGTCGGCCGGCCCGATGTGGCCGCCCTCCAGCAGCCCGAGGCTCGCATCGAGCGGCTCTACTGCCTGCTCTACGGCCGGCCGCCGGATGCGGAGGAGGTCGCGCTCGGCCTGCGGTTCCTGGAATCGGCCCGCCCCCTCCAGACGGAAGCCGTCAAGCTGACCGCCTGGGAGCAGTACGCCCAGGTATTGCTGCTGAGCAACGAGTTTGTTTTCATGGACTGAGGGGCAGGGAGAAGATCCATGAGCGAAAACCACAGCGCCAAGACCAAACCGGATCGATGGGTATACGTGGAGAATCGGCGAAAGTTCCCGCGAGAGGAACAGCGCAAGTATGCCGGTCAGTGGTTAGCCTGGAGCGCAGATGGGTCGCGGATTGTCGCCCACCACGAAGACCTTCAGCAAGTAGTCCGGATAGTCGATGAAGCGGGAATTGACCGAGAAGATGTAATCTTCGATTGGGAACCGGAGGAAGATGTGGACACACTCCTATGAGTCTTCGCTTCCCATACCGGCAGTTCCCCACCATCCGTCCGGTAGTGGCACTGGCGGGGCGGATGCAACGGCCGCGCCCCATTATTGCTGTCGCCATCATTGGCCCGGCAGGAACAGTGTCTCTAGACGCGATGATTGACACGGGCGCCGGCGACACGGTTTTTCCGGAACATGTTGCTGCTTCGATCGGCGTCGATCTAATGAATGCCCCGGTCGGAATGAGTTCGGGGGTGGCCACAAGAGTCGTTTCGGTCCGCTACGCCGAAGTGATGCTTCGCATTGCGGACAGCCATGAGCAGCGCGAGTGGAAGACATGGGTGGGCTTTATTCCCGGCAGCTTTCGCCGACCGCTGCTCGGCTTCGCTGGCTTCTTGCAATACTTTACCGCCACGTTCCACGGGGACCGGGAGGAAGTGGAGCTGGCGATCAACGGTCTGTATCCAGGGACGTAAGTCCGCCGAAAAAGGATAGGTAATCCCATGGGTCATCATCCTGCCCGACCGGAAGACTACTTACTGACCCGGCGCGAGATGCTTTGCCGCTCGGGAATGGGCTTCGGTGCCCTGGCGCTAGCCGGCCTGCTCGGCGAGACGCAGCCGGCTGCCGCCGCGTCGGCGGTCAATCCGCTCGCCCCGAAGGCACCGCACTTCCCCGCCAAGGCCAAGCGGGTCATCCATCTGTTCATGAACGGCGGCCCGTCGCACGTTGATACCTTCGATCCCAAGCCGGCGCTCGACAAGTATCACGGCAAGCCGATTCCCCTGCAGCTGCGCACCGAACGCAAGACCGGGGCCGCCTTCCGGTCGCCGTTTCAGTTCCGCAAGCACGGCCAGAGCGGCATCGAGGTCAGCGAGATCTTCCCTCACGTTGCCTCCTGCATTGACGACATTTGTGTCATCCGCTCGATGTATGCCGACGTGCCCAACCATGAGCCATCGCTGCTGCTGATGAATTGTGGCGAGGCCCGGCTGATCCGGCCGAGCGTGGGCTCCTGGGTCACCTACGGCTTGGGCTCGGAGAACCAGAACCTGCCCGGCTTCATCGCCATGTGCCCCGGCGGCTACCCGATCCAGGAGACGCAGAACTGGCAGTCGGCCTTCTTGCCCGGCGTCTATCAGGGGACCTACATCGACACCAAGCACACCGATATCGAGAAATTGATCGAGCACGTCCGGAACAATTTTGTCCCACTGCGGGAGCAGCGGCAGCAGCTCGATCTGCTGCGCCGGCTCAACGAACGGCACCTGGAGCGCCGCCAGCAAGACGCCCAGCTCGAGGCCCGCATCCAGTCGTTCGAGCTGGCCTACCGAATGCAGCTTGAGGCCGCCGACGCCTTTGACATCAGTAAGGAGCCGCCGTACATCCGCGCCATGTACGGCCCGGGCGTGCAGGCCCGGCAGATCCTGATTGCCCGCCGGCTACTGGAGAAGGGGGTCCGCTACGTCCAGGTCTGGCATGGCCAGGGCCAGCCCTGGGACAACCATGACGACCTGGAAGTCCGCCACCGCCAGCTGGCCCGCGAGTGCGACCAGGCAATCGGCGCTTTGCTCAAGGATCTGAAGCAGCGCGGCCTGCTGGAGGAAACGCTGGTCATCTGGGGCGGCGAATTCGGCCGGACGCCAACGGTGGAGTTGCCGACGCCCGGCGCCAACGCCGGCAAGGTCAACGGCCGGGACCACAACCACTACGGCTTCACGGTCTGGCTGGCGGGCGGCGGCGTCAAGGGGGGCTATGTTCATGGCGCCACCGACGAGTTTGGCTTCCGGGCCGAGGTGGACAGAGTCCATGTCCACGACCTGCACGCCACCATCCTGCACCTGATGGGCCTGGACCACCAGCGGCTTACCTACCGCTACGCGGGTCGCGACTTCCGCCTCACCGACGTGCATGGCCGCGTGGTGCGCGAGCTGGTGGCGTGAGCGGCGTCGAGGCGCCGTCAGCCGCTGCTGCTGGTAAGAACAACCAGCGGCCGGCCAGGGCCACAACGCGTGCTGGTCGTCTGATGCCTGCGTCTCACGCAAAGCGCGTTCTCTGCCCGGCGCAGATTCAGGCAGGCGTGCCAAGCGTGCGCGGCCAGATGGCTCTGGGGCGCAGGCGAGGCAGTGCTCAGGCGCTACGGCTGGCCGCCTACTCGGGCAGCGGCTGGCCGCGCGTTTCGGGCGCCAGCCAGATCAGCAGCATACCCAGCAGATAGATCACGGTGACGGCAGAGCATGCCAGGGGATAGCCCCCGGAGAACGACAGGGTTGAGTTGGCCAGC
>DATLYH010000060.1:0-12607 GCA_035575035.1 Gemmataceae bacterium | reverse complement strand
CCGGCGGGCAGGCTCCGAGTCCATCATATCGAGGTCGCGGTAAGCGGCCAGCACACGGGCGGTGCCATAGACCGGATTCTCATCGTTAGGGGCGAACTGGTTGCCGAACCAGAGCGGCACCCAGGAGCCGTCGGGGCGCTGCTGCCGCCGGAGAAAGACTAGACCTCTTCGGATTAATTTAGCAATCCGCCACTTGGGAGCCCAGGGCCGACAAGGGCTTTTACAGAGCCATCGGCCAGCATGAGGAGATCGCCAAGACTCGTCGGCTTGGAGTTTCGGTTTTAATGCAGTCAGGGCGCGCAGTGCATGGGCAGTCAAGTCTGTCCCGCTCCGATCAAACGGAAGGGCCCCCCAACCTTTGCAGAAAGTCGGCCAGCCGCCGTCGCGGTTTTGCAACTTGCACAGCCAACATAAACCATGCGGTTCGCATCTCCAGGTGACGAAGAACAGTTGCCAGAGATCGTTCCACCGATTGTCCCAGATCGTCGTGATTGGTCTCTGTTCCACGAACTCTTTCACCATCTCCAGATTCGGCTGCCCGAGTCCTCGAAGGAGAGCAATCTTTCTCGCTCTTTGTGTGTTTCCAATTAAGTCAGTGAAATGGGCCAAAGCCAGGAGAGCGCCCGAAGTGTCATCGCCATCCGGCACACTGCCCGGCAGATGCGTCCATCCCCAGCCACCCGGCGCGGCTCCCGTGTAGGGGTGAGGCATAGAAAACTGCTGCCCCACCAGCCAAAGCCACACAGCCTCCCAGTTTTCCAACTTGTCCAGTTCCCCGGCCGCTGCCAGCGCGTTGATCGCCAGTGTCGTTACCCAAACGGAGAGATTGCTGTCGATCGCCCAGCTCCCATCCGGCCGCACCGACCTCACCAGGAACTCGACCGCCTTCTGCGCCACCGGATGGTCCGCCAAGCCGCAAGCGGCGAGGCTGAGCGCGACAAAACTGGTCAACGGCGTCGCTTCCAGGAAGCCGCCGCTCGACGGCTGAATCGCTTCCAGTACCCACAGACTCTTGCGGATCGCCATTCGACGGACCAGGCGCGTGACCGGGTTACGCGGCGGCCGATGATGATAGATCACCTGTCCGATGGCGATCAGCGCCGGCAGTGCATAGCTGACCACCGGCAGCCGGAGGAAGCGGAACCATGACTGCGGCAAGCAGGCCAGCTCGAACGGCAGCGGCGGTATTTCCTCCCAGTTCACCAGCCCCGCCAGCGCACAGGTGGTGAGGATCGGCACGGCAAAGGTGCGATCCTTGCCGTAGCGGGCGCGGATCGCCTCGGCCTGCTCCTCCGGCGTCTTGCCGCACTTCTGTTGAAGGTAAACTTCAACTCGCCGTAGATTGTCGGCGTACTGCTCGGCGGTGCCGGTGAGGTGAAACGCGGCCCGGCAAAGCATCGACGTGGAGATGTTGCTGAGGCTCTTGGTCGTATCGCCCCAGCCGCCGTCAGCGTTCTGATGGGCCGCCAGCCAGGCCACGCCGCCGGCAATCAGCCGATCATGGGAGACCGGCGGCAAGGCGTGCTTTTGCATCAGGGCCAGGGCGCTGACGGCCGTCGCGGTGGACAGTGCGGAAGCGGACAACTCACCGGTCCAGTAGCCTGCCGGGTTGCGCTCGGCAAGGAGGGCGGCGAGGGCGGTCTGGTAGGCACGCTCCAGGCGATCCGGGTTCATGCCAAGACCTCATCACGGTTCAGCGATGCTCGGCGGCGCTGCCGGCGGGGACCTTAATGGTGTTATACAGAGGGCCAGGTCCTCCGTTGTCCGGCCCCTCAGCCCCTGGACCCCGCAAGGGGGGACTGCCTCTCCCGGCCCGCTCTGCTTGGCCGTGCTGCAGCGCCGTTGTAGGATATTCCAGGTGCGCGGGCTCTTCCCCCTTGCAGGGACTGTCCCGACAGCCTAGACTTGCCGCACCCCGGGAAGCATGGCCCCCGACCGGAAAGGGACTGCTTATGGCGATGCGGACGCCGCTTTACGACTGGCACGTGGCCCACGGCGCCCGCCTGGTTGATTTCGCCGGCTGGGACATGCCGGTGCAGTATAGCGGCATTATCGAGGAGCACACCGCGGTCCGCACTGCTGCCGGGCTGTTCGACATCAGCCACATGGGCCGGTTCTCCTTCAGCGGGCCCGGCGCTCTCGACCTGATCCAGTATGTCTACACCAACAACGCCGGCACCATGAAGGATTGCCAGGTCCGTTACGGCCTGATCTGCAACGAGCGCGGCGGCGTCCGCGACGACGTGTTGGTCTACCGCTGGCCCTACGGCTACGCCATGGTGGTCAACGCCGCCAACCGGGAGAAGATCCTCTCCTGGCTGGAGCAGCACAAGGGCAGCCGGGATGTCCAGATCGAGGACCAGACGCTGCAAACCTGCATGGTGGCCGTCCAGGGGCCCAAGGCGCTGGAGGTGGCCCGCGGGCTGACGGCCGCGGACGCCAGCCAACTCGGCTATTACTACGCCACGGCGACGACCTACCGTGGCCAGAACTGCATCGTCAGCCGGACCGGCTACACAGGGGAAGACGGCCTGGAGATCATAACCACTGCAGCGCTGGCGGTGCCGCTCTGGGAGGACCTGCTGGCCCGCGGCGCCAAGCCGTGCGGCCTGGGCGCCCGCGATACGCTCCGCCTGGAGGCCGCCATGCCACTGTACGGCCACGAGCTGACCGAGGACATCGACCCGTTCCAGGCCGGCCTGAGTTGGGCGGTGAAGCTGGACAAGGGCGACTTTATCGGCCGCGAGGCCCTGCTTCGCCGTCGGGACGATCGGACGCTGCCCCGGCGGGTCGGCCTGGAGCTGGAGGGGAAGCGCCTGGCCCGCGAGGGCGCCGCCGTGTTGCGCGACGGCCGGGAGATTGGCCGGGTCACCAGCGGCACCTTCGCACCGACCCTGAACAAGGCCATTGCCATGGCCTATGTGGACCCGGCGCACACGGCGCCGGGGACGGCCCTGGAAGTTGACGTCCGCGGCAAGCCGGTGCCTGCCCGGGTCGTGCCGCTGCCGTTTTATCGCCGAGCCAAGTAACGAGGGAGCAGGGGCCAGGGGTCAGGGGTCAGGACGGCTGGCCTGCTGACTCCTGGCCCCTGATCCCTAACCCCTGGAGATTCTTGATGGACCCGAAAACGCTTCGCTACGCCCCGACCCATGAATGGGCGGTCATGGACGGCGAGTACTGTGTCGTCGGCATCACTCAGTTCGCCGTCGAACAACTCACCGACATCGTTTACATCGACCTGCCGGACGAGGGGGACCCGGTCTTCGCCGGCAAGAGCTTCGGCGAGATCGAGTCGGTCAAGGCGGTCAGCGACCTGTACGCGCCGATCACCGGCGAGGTCGCCCAGGTCAACAAGAAGCTGCTCAACGACCCGACCTTGGTCAGCCAAGACCCTTACGGCAAGGGGTGGATGATCAAGATCAAGCCGGACCAAGGCGCTACCCTTGACCACCTACTGACGCTGGAGCAGTACGAGAAGCAGATCGCTTCGGAAGAGCATTGAGCATAGGCCGGCAGCAATGAAGCGCTTCCTCAAAGTGATGTTGGTTGGGCTGGTCTTTGGACTTCTTCTGGGCCTTGTCTTCCTGGCTCAGTTTGGCAACGCACTGGGGATTGCGTTTGGGCTGGCGGCCGGGCTTCTCTCTGGGGTGCTGTGCGGAGCGTTCCTCGCTTATCAGGCATCTCGCTTCACCCGCGAGAATCCATGCGGAGCGGACGAGCAGTTGCTGCACCAGGGGCCGGCGAACCATTTCCGCAAGTGGGAAGGGGTAGGAGGGTGGCTGTATCTCACCGACAGGCGGCTTCTGTTCCGCTCCCACAAGCTGAACCTTCAGAATCACGAATGGTCAGCGCCGCTGCAAGAAATTGTCAGAGCTGAGACCTGCCGGATCGCATGGATCATCAACGGGCTGTGCATCGAGACAAGCAGCGGCAGAGAGAAGTTTGTCGTCGAAGATAGCCTGGGCTGGGTCGAGCAGATTCACCAGGCCAAAGCAATGTGAGGAGAGCAAGTTTGTACGTCCTCAACACCCCCGATGATCAGCGGGCCATGCTCGAACAGATCGGGGTTGCGTCAATCGAAGAGTTATTCGCGACCATCCCCGGTTCGCTGCGGCTGCAGCGACCGCTCGACGTGCCGCCGGCGCTTACCGAAATGGAGCTGACCCGGCACCTTCAGCAACTTGCCGCCCGCAACCGGTCGGCCGACCGTGCCGTCTGCTTCCTCGGCGGCGGCAGCTACGACCATTTCATCCCTGCCGTGGTCGATACCATCGCCGGTCGCAGCGAGTTCTACACCGCCTACACCCCCTACCAGGCCGAAGCCAGCCAGGGGAGCCTGCAAGCCTTCTTCGAGTTCCAGACGCTCATCTGCCAGCTTACCGGCCTGGACGTCGCCAACGCCAGCCTCTACGACGGCGGCAGTGCCGTGGCCGAGGCAGTGCTGATGGCCCTGGCCGTTACCGCGAAACGCCATAAGGTCCTGGTCGCCGAGAGCGTCCACCCCGAATACCGCCGCACCCTGACGACCTACCTGGCCAACCTGGACGCCCGCATCGAAACTCTCCCGACGCCCGGCGGCTACCTCGACCCCGATGACCTGAAGCGGGTCATGGACGATCAGACGGTTTGCGTGGTCGTCCAGCATCCCAACTTCTTCGGCTGCCTGGAAGAGGTCGAGGCGCTGTCCGCGGTGGCCCATGCCCGAGGCGCCCTCTTCATTGTCAGTTTCGACCCGATCAGCCTGGGACTGTTGAAGCGGCCGGGGCAGTACGGGGCCGACATCGCCGTGGCCGAGGGACAGGCGCTGGGCAATCCGCTGTCATACGGCGGGCCGTACCTGGGCATCCTTGCCTGCCGCGAGGAGTTTGTGCGCAAGATGCCCGGTCGGCTGGTTGGGCAGACGACCGACCGTCACGGCAAGCGTTGCTGGGTGCTGACGCTGCAAACGCGCGAGCAACACATCCGCCGCGAGAAAGCGACTAGCAATATCTGCACCAACCAGGGATTGATGGCTCTGAAGGCGACCGTTTACCTAGCCGCGCTGGGCCCGCAGGGATTGAAGGAAACCGCCGCACTGTGCACGCGCAAGGCCCACTACGCGGCCGAGCAGCTGACGCGCCTGGCCGGGTTCGCCCTGCGGTTCCGTCGGCCGTTCTTCAAGGAGTTCACCCTGACTGTGCCGGGCGACGTGCCGGCACAGCTGTCGCGGCTGCTAGCGGCGGGCTATCACGCCGGCCTCCACCTGGGACGCTGGTATCCGCAGCTGAACAACTGCATTAGCATCGCCGTGACGGAAAAGCGCACGCGCGCTGAGATCGACGGTCTGGTGAAGGCATTTGCCGGCGAGAAGAAGTAAACCGGGTTGTCACACATGGACAAACCGCAAGCAACCGATCTACTCTTTGAACTGAGCCGCCCGGGCCGCCGGGCCCACCGCTTGCCGCCGTGCGACGTGCCGGCCCCGGAGGCAAACGACCTGCTCCCCGCCGCCGCCCTGGCCGATTCGCCGCCGCCGCTGCCCGAGGTCGGCGAGATCGACCTGGTCCGCCACTTCGTCAATCTGTCTGGGCGGAACATGTCGATCGACACCAACTTCTACCCGCTCGGCTCATGTACCATGAAGTACAACCCCAAGCGGCACGAGCGCCTGGCCGCCCTGCCGGGGCTGGCTGACCTCCACCCGCTCCAGGCCGACGAGTCGTGCCAGGGGATGTTGGAGATTCTCTGGGAGTTGCAAAACATCCTGGCGGAGATCGCCGGCCTGGACGCGGTGTCGCTCCAGCCGGCCGCCGGGGCCCAGGGCGAGCTAACGGCGTTGCTGATGGCCGCCGCTTATTTCCGCGACCGGGGCGAGCCACGCAGCCGCGTCCTCATCCCTGACAGCGCCCACGGCACCAACCCGGCCAGCGCCGCTCTGGCGGGCTTCGAGGCGGTCACCATCAAGAGCAATGCTCGCGGTCTGGTCGATCTGGACCACCTGCGGGCTAACCTTGATGAGCGCACCGCCGTCTTCATGATCACCAACCCCAACACCCTGGGGTTGTTCGACGACCAGATCGCCACCATCACCGAGCTGCTGCACCAGAAGGGGGCCCTGGTTTACCTCGACGGCGCCAACATGAATGCCATCCTCGGCATTACCCGGCCGGGCGACTTCGGCGTGGACATGATGCACTACAACGTCCACAAGACGTTTACCGGCCCGCACGGTGCCGGCGGCCCAGGGGCGGGCCCCATCGCCGTCCGGTCGTCCTTGGCGCCGTACCTGCCGGTGCCGGTGGTGGCCAAGGAGGGCGAGACGTTCCGGCTCGACTACGACCGGCCGAAGTCGATCGGGCGGGTACGGAGCTTCTTCGGCAATGTCGGCATTCTGCTGCGCGGCTACTGCTACATCCGCACATTAGGTCCGCACGGGCTGCGCGAGGTCAGCGAGAACGCCGTCCTGAACGCTAACTACCTGCTCAGCCGGATCAAGGATGCCTACGAGGTGCCCTACGGCGACCGCTGCATGCACGAGTTTGTCGCCAGCGCCCGACAGCTGAAACGTGAGCGGAAAGTCAGCGCCATGGATGTCGCCAAGCGGCTGCTGGATTTCGGCTACCACGCGCCGACGGTCTACTTCCCGCTGGTGGTGCCGGAGGCGATCATGATCGAGCCGACGGAGACCGAAAGCAAGGAGACGCTCGACGGCTTCGCCGAGGCACTGCTGCGCATCCGGGAAGAGGACCCGGAGTACCTGCGCCAGGCGCCGCATACCCTGGGTATCAGCCGGCCGGACGAGGTGAAGGCGGCTAAGGAGCCGGTGCTTCGGTGGAAGGAAGAATTGCAATCTTAAATGCCTACCTGTCGGTTGCTGTCCTATGCTGTCGCAGACGGCCCGCACAACATGGCCGCCGACGAGGTGCTGCTGGAATCGGCGGCGGCGGGCACGGCCTCACTGCGGCTATACGGCTGGTCGGAGGCGACGCTCAGCCTCGGCTACTTCCAGCCGGAGCGGCTGCGCCACACTGACGCGCGACTGGCCGAACTGCCTTTCGTGCGCCGTCCTTCCGGCGGCGACGCTTTGGTGCATCATCATGAGTTGACCTATGCCCTGGCGCTGCCGGCTGGCGCCCCCTGGCACGGCAAAGAGCCGTGGGCCCGACGCATGCACCTTATCATCGCCGAGGCCCTGGCCGAGCTGGGCGTCCCGGCCCGGCTGCACCTTCCTTCTCCTCAATCGCCGCGCTTCAGCGGCCTGCTCTGCTTCCATCACTGGACAGCCGGCGACCTGATTGTCGGTGTTGGCAAGGTGGTCGGCAGCGCCCAGCGCCGTCGGAGCGGCGCCCTGATGCAGCACGGTGCCATCCTGCTGGCCGGCAGTCCGTACACGCCGAGCTTGCCGGGCATCCGGGAGCTGACCGGCCGTACCCTCACCGTTGAGGAAACCGAGGCCGCGGTGCTCCGGCAGTTCGCTCGAGAAACCGGCTGGGACTTGGTGGCATCAAACTGGGGGCCGGACGAGCAGCGGCGCATCGAGGAGTTGGCAGTCGGCAAATACGGCCAGGATGCCTGGAACCGCAAGCGCTGAGGGGAAGGCGATTGATGGGCCCTGAAAGGGCGAGCCCTGCGGTGGTGGGCGGCACCGCAGGGCCGGATGGCACCGGCGAGGCGAATCGGTTTGGGGAGAAGATGTTCCGGTGGGCCCACTCTCCCAGCCGACCTGAACCGCGCTCGCCGAGATTCAATCGCCCGGCTGTTTTCAGAAGGGGGTCGGGGCTTCCGTACCCGCCGGGGCGCTGCGGGGAGCGACTTCCAGGGCCGGGGCCGTCACCGGCTGGGGGATGGCCTGCACTTCCTTCTTCTCGACGCCTGGAGGGCCGTCCGGCAGCTTCTTCCCCGGCGCGCCGTCCTTGGGAGGCGGGATCGGCTCAGCCCGCGGCATGCTCGGGTGGTGAGCCGGGTGAGCCACGCCGCAGCTGGTGCCGCAGGGGAGGCAGCAATCGCAGCAGTCGCTCTTGCGGAAGCGGTTCAGCAGCCGCCGCAGGAACCCTTCCCGCTCGCAGCAGGGGTCGCAGCAGATGTCACAGCAGGAGCCGCAGCCGCCGGTGCAGCACGGGGCGGGAGCGCAGCGAGACGCCGGAGGGCAGCAAGGCGCCGGAGGGCAGCAGGGGGCGCAGCAATCGCAGCAGTCACAGCAGTTACTCCGGCGGCAGCGATTCAGCAGCCGCCGCAGAAAGCCTTCCCGCTCGCAACAGGGATCACAACAGATGTCACAACATGGTCCGCCGCCACAATGGCCAGCCACGGGGGCGGCGTGGGCCGGAGGGTGGGCCGCAGGGGGCGCGGGCTGAGCCGCGTCAGCGCCTGCCAGCCAGGCCGTCGTTACCAGCAGAAAAGCAGCATTCACAGGTTTCCTCCCTAGGGGAAAGAAGTCGGCTCAAGGCCGTGGCCGCAGTGGCAAGGCCTTCCGTCCGCCGGAGGCCTTCTGGCCTGCGCCTTCGAGGTTGCTCACGCCAACCAGCATCCGGGCCCCGCTGGAAAGGGCGCTGGTTGACTGCCTGCCCTTATCTTTCGGCAACCCCGTCTGCCTTCCTTGAGCAGCTTCACCGAAAATCCGCCGGCGCCCCATTTCCCTTGCCCGCCGGCTCCCGCGACTTGCCCACCGGGTCTGCCCCGCATCTCAGGCATAGCACTAACCCAACCGGCCGGCGCGCTGCCGCGTCAGGGCGGAGAGATCGGCTGGATGGATCGGACGCGGTAGGCCGGGCTGGGCTCGGGGGAGCCGGGGTCCACCAGGTTCCCCTCCACGCGCACCAGCTGGCCGTTGTGGTAAGCGGTCATCGGCCCGGTTTCGACGAGCGTCATGGTCCCGCCGTAACGGTCCTCCTCGCCGGCGGCCAGGTAGCGGATGCGCCAGACGTCGCGGACATGAACGTACTGGAGCTGCCCGATTAGCCAGGTGTAGTCGGGGGCATGACCAGGCCCCGCCTTCGCCGCCATGTCGGAAGGAGGAGCTGCCGGGGGCGGGACAGGAACCACAGCCTCGGCATTCCGCGCCGGCTGTCTCCCGGCCACCGACCGGTAAGGTATGGGCTGTGAATCTGGTTCGGCTGTCCGGGATGCCGGTTTGGTTGACAGATTGGCAGCGGGAGACACGACCGGTGGCGAGCCGGGAGCGTCAGCGACCGGCGGCGGTGGGACGGCGGGCGACGCGGCGGCTGCGACCGCCGGCGGTGGCCCGGCGTCGGCAACCACGGCGGGCGGACCGACCATCACTGCCTCCGGATCCCAGGAGCGGACGCTGCGCTGACACCCGAGGGCCAGGCTTATCCCGAGGAGGACGGTCCCCAGAATCGGCCATCTCCTTGGCCGTCTCATGAATCGCTCCGTGAGGGGTGTGCTGCGGACCGCCCTTCGCCGGCAGCGGTCCCTTCTCCAGAGTTACTTATCGGTCCCCTGGCGATAGGATCTTGCGGGTTGAGGGAAAGAGACCGTCAAGGTGCAACGAATGGCGTATCCCGGCCGAGGCGAGCGGAGGGGTAATGCCAGCCCGCATGCGGGGCCATTTACGCCAGGATGTCCTTGACCGGGCCGTGGTCCTCGACACCGGTCAGCCGCACGTCTAGCCCCTGGAACTTGAAGGTCAGCCGCTTGTGGTCGATCCCTAGGCAGTGCAGGATCGTCGCGTTCAGATCGTGGATGTGCATCGGGTCGCGGATGATGTTGTAGCTGAAGTCGTCAGTCTCGCCGTGGACGATACCCGGACGGATACCGCCGCCGGCCATCCAGACCGTGAAGCAGCGCGGGTGGTGGTCCCGGCCATAGTTCTCGCGCGTCAACTTCCCCTGGCAGTAGATCGTTCGGCCGAACTCGCCGCCCCAGACGACCAGGGTATCGTCGAGCAGGCCGCGCTGCTTCAGGTCGGTGAGTAGGGCATAACAGGGTTGGTCCACGTCGCGGCACTGGTTGGGCAGGTCGATCGGCAGGTTGAAGTGCTGGTCCCAGCCGCGGTGGAAGATCTGCACGAAGCGGACATCACGTTCGACCAGGCGGCGAGCCAGCAGGCAGCTGGCGGCGAAGGTGCCGGGCTTGTGTACGTCCGGACCGTACAGGTCGAGGACGTGCTTGGGCTCCTTCGAGATGTCGGTCAACTCGGGGACGCTGGTCTGCATGCGGAAGGCCATCTCGTACTGCGCAATACGGGCCTGGGTTTCGGGATCGCCGATCTCGGCCAGATGCTTCTGGTTCAGCCGGGCCAGCGAATCGAGCATCCGGCGGCGCGTGGCGGCATCGACCCCGTCCGGATTGGAGAGGAACAGTACTGGATCGCCGTGGGAGCGCAAGGCCACCCCCTGATGTTTGCTGGGCAAGAAGCCCGAGCCCCACAGCCGGTTGTAAAGCGCCTGGGCCTCCTTGCGGCCGGTCCAGGAAGCGGTCATGACCACGAAGGCAGGCAGGTTGTGGTTGGCGGTGCCCAGGCCGTAGCTGAGCCAGGCGCCGAGGCTGGGCCGGCCGGGCAACTGATGGCCGGTGCAGATGTAGGTCACAGCCGGGTCGTGGTTGATCGCTTCGGTATGGACGGTCTTGATAACACAAAGGTCGTCCACGACCTTGGCGGTCCAGGGAAGCAACTCGCTGACCCAGATGCCCGCCTTGCCGTGCCGGGTAAACTGGTATTTCGAGGGGGCGATAGGGAAGCGGGCCTGGCCGCTGGTCATGGTGGTGAGGCGCTGTCCCATGCGGACCGAGCCGGGCAGGTCCTTATCGAACAGTTCCGCCATCTTGGGCTTGTAGTCCCACAGGTCCATCTGTGACGGGCCGCCGTTCATGAACAGGTAGATGGCCCGTTTCGCCTTGGGCGGGAAGTGCGGCAGCCCGGGCAGGCCGCCGGTCGCCGGCGCGGCGGCGAGCAGCCGCTCGGGCAGGAGCGAGGCCAGGGCCGCCATCCCCAGGCCAAGAGCGCCCCGAGCGAAGAAATGACGGCGGGTCATCAGCTGAAGGTGTTCATCAATGGGGTGCATGATTGCAAGACTCCAACACCTGGATAAGCCCGGTGCCTTCACGAGCTTTTAATGTTGTGCCACAACTCGGCAGGGGCGAACAGAGAAAGATGTCCCACGTTGGTCGTCGCAATCACCACGCCCGGCTCACCCAGCGTGACAGCTTGCGCGACCAGAATCATGTCGGCGTCCAACGCCTTATCCGCCGCCGTTGGCTTTCCCTGTTGGCGAGCTTGAGCCCAGAACAGGGCGGCCCGTCGCATGGCCGGTGTGGTGATGGGCAAGTACTCCAGTACGCCGATCAGCGCATCCAGCTTGCCAATCCCCTTGGTTTTTTTCGCTCGCAACGGTTCTCGGCGAACCTCATAGTCGGCGATCTCCGGCACGATGACCCGCACGCGGGCGGCGAGAAGCGACTGGAGCCATTTGGCGCAGGCGGCATTCTTCGCAGACCGCCTGGGGTTTGTCACCAACCCCAGCGGCCCCGCGTCCAGGAGTACGACGGAACTCACCAGGTCACACCTTTCAGCTCAGCTGGGAAGAGCTTTCGTTCCGACGGCCTATCTTCATCGAGGGCCTGGATCAAGAAGTCTCCTGTCTCCTTTTGCTCTTCCACATCATCTGCGTCGATCCAGGACTGAATCAAGGCGACTGCTTCGGCACAGCGGTCCCTTGGCGCGAGCTGGTGTTCGAGCAACTGCAAGGCGCACTGCTCCACGGCAACTCCCCGTCGCTGGGCCTCCTGGAGCAGCCGTTGTTCCAGTTCTCGGGGTAGGTTTAGGGTAAGTGTCATAGTATTTTCCTCCAGTCACTGGGGATAACCGTCTGGAGTCATTCTACCCCTGGCCAACAAGCGCGCTGAAGCTCCACAAGACCGCTGGTGGTCCGAGGAATCGCTCGCTCACAGGCGATTTGCAGCAAGGCGTCGATGGCGGCAAGGTTCTCCTCACTAGGTGAAGTTGCGCAGCTCCCGCTGTCGAACTCGATCCAACTTCGGCCCCACCCGTCGCCAGGGAGCAATTATGTCACGGTTTGTGGAAGCAATGCTAGGCATCTGCCTATCCTTTATTGATCACCTCATCGAGGTTCAGTACCAGGTTCGCCACCATGGTCCACGCGGCCAACTCGCTCGGATCCAGCGACGGGTCGGGCTTCGACTCGCCGAGGGCGATCAGCTTCTTCGCCGCCTCCACGTCCCGCGTGTAGGTCGCCAGGTGGTCTCGGTACGCCGCAGCCAACTCGGCCAGCTCGACGGCATCGGGACGGCGCGCGACCGCCAGGCGGAACAGGTAAGCCAGGCGGTCCTCCAGCCCCCTACCGCCTTCCCGCATGGCCCGCTCAGCCAACGCGCGGGACGCTTCGACGTACTGCGTCTCGTTCATCAGCAGCAGCGCCTGCAACGGCGTGTTGGTGCGCTCGCGCCGGGCCGTGCAAGCCTCGCGCGACGGCGCGTCGAAGGCGGTCATCTGCGGCGGCGGGGCGGTCCGCTTCCAGAAGGTGTACAGGCTGCGGCGATGGACTTTGTCCCGGCCGGTGTCCGCCGTGAAGCGGGCGGTGTTGCTGGCCGTGTAGCCGACCGCCTCCCACAACCCTGCCGGTTGCGGCGGCTTGACGCTCGGCCCGCC
>DATLYH010000059.1:0-25715 GCA_035575035.1 Gemmataceae bacterium | reverse complement strand
GAGTCGGGGTTGGGGCGGTATGGGGGCGGCGAGGGGTATCTTGGGTTCACGCAGGCTTTGTTTCTGGCCGGCACCCGGAGCCTGGTGCTGAGTTGGTGGAAGGTGGATGACCGGGCCACGGCGTTGCTGATGGTCCGTTTTTATGAGAACCTGCTGGGCCAGCGTGCGGGGTTGAAGCGGCCGCTGGCCAAGATCGAGGCGTTGCGGGAGGCCAAGGCGTGGCTGCGGAACCTGAGCGTGGAGGAAGTGGAGGCGGCGTTGGCGCGCCTGCCGGCCGTGGCGCGCGGCAAGGAGGCGAAGCTGCCGCCGGTGAGGCCGGGCGTGGTCAAGCCGTTTGCCCATCCCTACTACTGGTCGGCCTTTATCCTGGTGGGGGATCGGGGCGAATAAGCCGATGCCTTGTTGGGGCGGCCGGCGTTGAGGGGGCAACGGCTTGGGTCTTCGCGGTTCTGCCGCACGTCGATGCGGTGCAGGCGGTGGCGTTTCCGGTGCGGGAGAAGGGGAAGTAGACACCACGCGGCGGGGCCGGGGCGTTGGCGTCAGCGTCGCCGGCGCTGCGGCCGGGTTACCTCGATGGTGATCTCGCCATCGTCTGTAACCGTACACTGCAGGCCGGACCGGGTGAAGTCCTGAAAACGCCGGTCGATGATCAGCGGCTCGTCCTCGTCCTCGTCAGGGGGAAAGACGCAGACACGGTGGGTCCCAGGGAGAAGGCCCGGCGTCTCCTTCCCGTCCTTGAGGGTGACGGGAGAGAAGCTGCCGTCCTCCTGGATATCGGCGCTGGCCAGCACATCGGGATTATCGAGGGGTTGAAACTCCACCCGTCCGCCAACTAGTTGGTCGATGTTCCCATCCTTGAAGACAACCTTTCCCGTGACCGAGTGAGTAACCGGACCGCCTTCCCCGCAGCCGGCCAGGCCGCACACCAGCATCGCCGCCAGACCGGCCAGGACCCATCGGCCGAGGCTGATATTTCGACTATACATGATCAATTGCTCCCTTTGGGAATGCGGCGAGACTCTGCCGTTTTGGAGTGGCTTGGTCCAGAGATCGAGCCACCATGGGGCAGATGCCTCGCTGCACTCCTCAAATGTGCTTCACCTTTCAGAAGTCGCTGCGGATCGGTTGGCCATCGTTCCGGGCTGCCAGGCGGGTGAGGGTGTCGATGTCGATGGCGACCCGGACGGGGCGAACGCTACCGTCGCAGAGCACGAACTGACAGACGCCGGGGTGCGGCCCGCCAAAGCGTTGGTTGCCCAGCACTGTGTCGCCAGGGGACGCCAGCGGCCGTTGCTTGCCGTCGGTGCCGCGGCCCGCCCAGCGGCGGTAGGCGGCTGCGCGATCTCCATTGAAGACGCTGCGGTCCTCGTTGCTCCCCGGGTTGCGCAAGGCCGCCGGCCGGAGGTGCTTCTCGCCGAACAGGAAAGTGTTGCTGGTGCCGTCGGTGATCGAGTTAAACGTGAGCCGGGACCGCCAGGAAATGATGCGCGACCCGGCCGGGGCCCGGGCCAGCCCTCCGGTCACCTGATCGCCGCCGTCGTCGATGGCCTCGGCATCACTGATGATCATCGCGCCGTTAGCCCGGGCGCCGCCGATGTTGCCAGTCCCCTGGCAGCTGGCGTAGTCCGACAGCGCCCCCGCCCGGTGTGGATAGACGGTCGGGCTAGTGCGCCGGTCGTTCCTGCTGAAACCAGTGCTGGTGCGGCGCGAGGGGCACAGGTACGTCTTAATGAGGTTCATGCGGGCAGCATCCGTCTGCTCGTAATACCGCCGGTCTACCTGCCAGAGCCGGTAGACGTTCTCCTGCTCGATGTAAGGCAGAATCAGCACGGCCCAGGTCGGCCAGGTGTTGGCAATGCGGTCGGGCGGCAGAGCGTTTTGGGTGCTGTGGAAGTTGTGGACGGCAATGCCGAGTTGCTTGAGGTTGTTGGCACACTGGGTACGCGCCGCGGCCTCGCGCACTTTCTGAACCGCCGGCAAGAGCAGGGCGATCAAGATGCCGATGATGGCAATCACCACCAATAACTCAATGAGTGTGAAACCGAACCGCCGAACAGCGCGCACACGGTACATGACCACGACCTCCCATCAGCCGAGGTAATCAAGTGGAAAGACGAAACGGCTGCCCTCCACGCGGCAGGAGTCGTTCGCAGGACCGACGCGGAGGCGGGGCGGTGAACCGTTGGCTTTGAACCTGCGGGAACCGTTATGGCAGCACGTTGTTAACGTGCCGTGGGTCGGCGTGTTGGCAACGTGCCGCCCAGTCCTCCCCGGCAGCTCTTAGGAATTGCCGTCTCTTGCCTCTCTTTAGCAACCGGCGCGCCAACCCGCGCGGAGGCGCAGGTTGTTGTTTCAACTCCTTGCCAGGCAAGTCCGTCGGGAGGGGCCCGTTTGAGGAAGGTCGCTCAGCGCGGCCCGGCCGGGGCCAGGGGGCTGGCGGAGTTTTCGCCTTCGGGAGCAGATTATCCCCGCGGCGGCCCGGCGGAGTTGGCCCGTGATGCCCGGGGCCGCCAGGGATGATATAACAGCCAGCGGAACCAACCCCGCTCGCCCTCCCGGTGCCCGCCTGGTCTTGAAGGAGCCCCTGATGGACCCCACCAAGCATGAGCCGGCCTTCCGTCCGGCCCTGGACCGCCGCGCCTTCCTCGGCGGCGCTGCCCTGGGCGTGCTGCCGCTGCTCCAGCCGTGCGCCGCGGGGAGCGGCCCAGCAGCCGAGTCGGCCAAGAACGACCGCCCCTTCCCGGGGGTGATCACCCGACAGAAGAACCCGGACAATGTCGAGTTCCCCTTCCCGACGCTGAACAGTTTCCTGACCCCCACCGAGCAGTTCTACGTCCGCACCCATTTCGAGGTCCCCGCCCTGGAGGCGAGGACCTGGCGGCTCAAGGTTGAGGGAGAGGTCAGGCGGCCGCTGGAGATCAGCTACGACGAGCTGCGCCGGATGCCCTCGCGCACCGTGACGGCACTCCTGGAGTGTTCGGGCAACAGTCGGGTCCTCCTCAAGCCGCCGCAGGTCGGCCTCCGCTGGGAGCAGGGGGCAGTCGGCACCGCTGAATGGACCGGCGTGCCGCTGGCGGCCGTACTCGAACGCGCGGGCGTCAAGGAGGGGGCTGTCGAGGTCATCCTCGAAGGGGCCGACCAGGGCGAATTCCGGGAGCCGATCGCCAAGACGCCGGGTAAGATCCACTATGCCCGCAGTCTTCCCCTGAAGAAAGCGCTGCAACCGGAAGTGCTGCTGGCCTATCAGATGAACGGCCAGGACTTGCCGCCGGCCCACGGCTTCCCGGTCCGGGCGGTGGTGGCGGGTTGGTACGGCATGGCCTCGGTCAAGTGGCTGACGCGGCTGCTGGTCAGCGACCGGCCGTTCCACGGCTACTTCCAGACGTTCCAGTACACCATCTGGCAGCGGCTCCCCGGCGGCCTGCCGGACCTGGTGCCGGTCACCGAGCTGGAGGTCAAGGCCCAGATCGCTCGCCCGGCTTTGCGGGAGGTGGTCCCGGCCCGGTCGAAGTACCGGATGTTCGGCGCTGCCTGGACGGGGGAGGCCGACGTGACCAGGGTGGAGGTGAGTACCGACGGCGGCAAGACCTGGGCAGAGGCGAAGCTGCTCGACAAGCCGGTCCGCTACGCCTGGCGCTTCTGGGAATACGAGTGGGCCACGCCGTCGCGCCCGGGGCCTGTGATCGTCATGGCCCGGGCAACCGACAGCCGGGGGCGCGTGCAGCCAATGGAGCGCGACGAGGACCGCCGCGACGCCATGATCAGCCATGTCCAACCGATCGAGGTGCTGGTGCACTAGTGCCGAAGGAGCCTGCCATGAAACAACCTCTGTCCGTTTATGCCGCCGTGCTGTTCGCCTTCCTGGGGATGATTGCTTCCCCAAGTTGGGCTGCCCAGGCCGAGCCGGCAGGGCGCCGGCCCAACATTGTCGTCATCGTTGCCGACGACCTCGGCTACGCGGACCTGGGCTGCCAGGGCTGCAAGGACATCCCAACGCCGCACATTGACTCCATCGCCCAGCACGGCATTCGCTTCACCAACGGCTACGTCTCGTGTCCGGTATGCAGCCCGACGCGGGCCGGGCTGATGACCGGCCGCTACCAGCAGCGCTTCGGCCACGAGTTCAACCCCGGCCCTGTCCAGAAGGCAGCCGACAACTTCGGTTTGCCGCTGACCGAGAAGACGCTGCCCCAGCTGCTCAAGGCGGCCGGCTACGCCACCGGCATGGTCGGCAAGTGGCACCTCGGCTACCGGCCCGAGTATCATCCCCAGAAACGCGGCTTCGACGAGTTCTTCGGCTTCCTCAGTGGGTCACACCCCTACCTCGATGCCCGGAAGCAGTCCAACAACCCCATCGTGCGAGGGACGCAGCCGGTGGACGAGAAGGAATATCTGACCGACGCCTTTGCCCGCGAGGCGGTCGCCTTCATCGGGCGCCACCAGAAGGAACCCTTCTTCCTCTACTTTGCCCCCAACGCCGTTCACGCACCGCTTCAGGCAGTTGCGAAGTACCGCGACCGCTTCCCCAACCTCAAGGATGAGAAGCGTCACACCTACGCAGCCATGCTGTCGGCCCTAGACGATGCAGTCGGCCAGGTGCTTGGCCGGCTGCGCGCGGCCGGCCTGGAAGAGAACACGCTGGTCTTCTTTATCAGCGACAACGGCGGCCCCACGCCAGTGACCTCGTCGCGCAACGACCCGCTCCGCGGCACCAAGGGGACCGTTTGGGAGGGCGGCATCCGGGTGCCGTTTTTGCTGCAGTGGAAGGGCAAACTGCCGGCCGGCAAGGTCTATGACTACCCGGTCATCGCGCTCGACATCCTGCCTACGTCCCTGGCCGCCGCGGGCGTCAAGCCGCCTCCAGGGACCCAGCTGGACGGCGTTGACCTGCTGCCTTATCTGAGCGGCCGCAACTCGGCCCGGCCCCATGAGACGCTCTACTGGCGGTTCGGCGTGCAGAGGGCGATGCGCAAAGGCGATCTGAAGCTGGTCTGGCTGGACGACCGACCGCCCCAGCTGTACGACCTGGCGACGGACATCGGGGAACAGAAAGATCTGGCCGCCTCCCGGCCGGAGGTGGTCAAGAGTCTCCAGGACGAGTACGCGCGGTGGAATGCCCAGTTGATGAAGCCTCTCTGGGGGCCTCCCGGCAAATGACGGCCCGGCAGAGTCTGCCCCCCGCCGACCCATCCGCGAAAGGAGATGGACCCATGTTTCGACTGCCCCTGGCGGCGCTGCTCGTGCCGTTGGCCGGCGTGATTTCCTTCGCCCCTGCCTGGGTGACGGCGGCGCAGCCGGACCGAGCACGCCCCAACATCCTTTTCATCTACACCGACGACCAGTCGCACCGCACCGTCAGCTGTTACCCCGAGGCCTATGACTGGGTGCGGACGCCGAACCTCGACCGGCTGGCGAAGCGGGGCGTGCGCTTCACCCATGCCTACATCGGCACCTGGTGCATGCCCTCCCGAGCGACTCTGTTGACCGGCCATCATCCCTACGGTGTCGAGTCGATGCGCATGGAGGGGAAGTACCCCGGCAGCACCTATGACCCGAAGCAGTGCCCGTTCTGGCCGAAGGTGTTCCGGCAACACGGCTATGTGACGGCGCAGATCGGCAAATGGCACACCGGCACCGACGCCGGCTTCGGCCGCGACTGGGACTATCAGATCGTCTGGAATCGCCCCGCCTACCCCGCCAACGCGACCCATTATTACGACCATCAACTCCTCTCCATCAACGGGGGCAAACCGGAACTGACCAAGGGCTACTCTACCGACAACTACACGCGCTGGGCGGAAGAGTTCATCCGCGGCAAGCACCGCGACGTGACGAAGCCGTGGTATCTCTGGCTCTGTTACGGGGCGACACACGGCCCCTACATCCCCGCCGAGCGGCACCGCGACGCGCACGCCGGGGTCAAGGTGCCGATCCCGGCCGACATCTATCCGCCGCGCCCCGGCAAGCCCGATTACGTCCAGAAACTCAACATCTGGGTCAAGGGGAAGGACGGGGAACCGGTTCTGAAGCCGGCGGACCAGGCCGACGGTGCCGGCAAGACGCTGCACGACTGGGTGCGGCAGTATCAGCAGTGCGTCCTGGCCATCGACGAAGGGGTCGGTCGGCTGCTGGCCGCGCTGGAGGAGACGGGGCAGCTCAAGAACACGCTGGTGGTTTTCACCTCGGATCAGGGGTTTGCCTGGGGACAGCACGGCTTTCGGCACAAGCTGGCGCCCTACGACGCCAACTTGCGGGCCCCCTTTATCGTCAGTATGCCCGGCACGCTGCCGGAGGGAAAGGTCTGCTCGACGCCGGTGGGCGGCGCCGACCTGGTGCCCACTTTCTTCCGCTTCGCGGGGATCGACCTGCCCTGGGAGATGCACGGCCACGACCTGACGCCGCTGCTGCGCGACCCGAACGCCGCCTGGCCGCACCCCGTGCTGCTGACGTACACCGGGGACCGTTTCGGCTCCGACACGCTGACCATCCCGCCGCGCGGCGAACGCCGCAATGGCGTCCCCTGGTGGGTACTGCTGCGGCAGGGACGGTACAAGTACATCCGCACCCTTGAGGAGGGGGAGATCGAGGAGCTGTATGACCTGCAAGACGATCCCGAGGAGTTGACCAACCTGGCCCTGGACCCGCGGCACGCCGACCGGCTGAAGCAGTTCCGCGAGGCGGCCGTGGCCGAGCTGCGCCGCACCGGGGCCGGCATGGTCAAGCACCTCCCCCGGACCGCGGCGATGCTCCGTTGAAACCCGGCCGCTAATCCGCCGATGAGCGATGCGCTCCGGACGGCGGTTGCTGGCCGGTCCGCTGCCGTTCCAGGACGCGTGCTTGCAAGGCCGCCTTGACCACAGGCGGCACAAACTTGTCCAGCGGGCCGCCGAAGGTGGCGATCTGCCGCAGCAGGTTGCCGCTGACGTGCGAGTACGCCTCCTGGGCCATCAGAAAGACCGTCTCGATCTCCGGATCGAGGGCACGGTTGGCCATCGACAGGTTGAATTCATACTCCATGTCGCTAGTCGTCCGCAGCCCGCGGAGCATGATCCGCGCCCCGGTCTCTCGGACGAACTGGACCGCCAGCCCCTTGAACGGTTTGACCTCCACATTCGGGTACGGGGCAACCACCTCCTCCAAGAGGGCCACCCGCTCTTCCTCGCTGAAGAACGGCGCTTTGTCGGGGTTGATGCCGACGCCGACAATCAACCGGTCGAAGAGCCGGCTGCCGCGCTCGATCAGATCGAGGTGCCCCAGATGGACCGGGTCGAACACCCCCGGATAGACGGCGATGCGCAGGTTATTCGTGGCGGCCATGTCGTCCTTCCTTCTGATGATTTCGTTCAGGCTCCTGGGGAAGTGCAGAGGAGGTCCACCAGCCGGTCTATCTCCTCCACGGTGTTGTAGCAGTGCGGGCTGACCCGGACTCGCCCGGCCCGCTGGTTGATGACGATTCCCTCCTCCCGGCAGCGCCGCACCAGGGCGCGCGGCTCGGCTTCCGGTACGATCAGCGACACGATGCCGGAGCGGTCCTCCGGCCGGCGGCTGCTGTAGACCTCGACGCCGGCCCGCCGGACCCGCTCGCACAGGTAATCGGTCAGCTCCAGCACCCGCCGGGCAATGGCGTCGATGCCGATGTGCAACAGCAGCTCCAGGCTGGCTCCCAGAGCGGTGATGCCGGCAACGTTCAGGCTGCCGCTCTCCCAGCGGCCGGCGTGCGGCTTGAGCCGGAAATCGATCCGCGAGAAGTCCCGCGCCCCGACGACGCTGTTCCAGCCGATGCCGACCGGGTGCAGCCGCTCGATCAACTCTCGGCGGATGTAGAAGATGCCGGCCCCCTCTGGTCCCAGCAGCCACTTGTGTCCGTCGGCCGACAGAAAATCGACCGGCGTCTGCTGGACATCGAGCGGCAGCACGCCCAGCCCCTGGATGGCGTCCACAAAGAAAAGGATACCACGCTCCCGGCAGAGCGCACCAATAGCGTCCAGGTCATTGCGGAAGCCGCTGGCAAACTCGACGAAGCTGAGGCTGACCAGGCGCGTCCGGCCGTCCATGGCCGCGCGGATATCGTCAATTGCGATCCGGGCGCCGCGGCTGGGGATCCGGCGCACCTCGACGCCGCGGTCGGCCAGGTTCAGCCACGGGTAGATGTTGGCCGGGTATTCCTCGGCCGCGGTGATCATGTTATCGCCCGGCTGCCAGGGAAAGCCCTCGGCCACGATGCCGATTCCCTCGCTGGTGTTCTTAATGAAGGCGATGTCGAGCGGATCGGCATTGATCAGCCGTCCGGCCAGGCGGCGGACTTCCTCGACGCGCTGCGACCAATGCTTCTCACGGACGCCGCCATGCTCGGCCAGATCGGCGGCCCATTCGGTCATCGCCTGTTGGGCGCGGCCGCTCAGGGGGGCGACAGCGGCATGGTCGAAGAATGCCCAGCGCCGGGTGACGGGGAACTCGCTCCGCAGTGCGTTCCAGTCCATCGATCCACCCCCGGGTCCCCAGGATGACCGCGGTCCGTCTTGCAGTGTAACCCCCGCCGGCGGTCCCCTCCACCCCCAAGGAGCACCTTTCGCGGTGCCATGCCGAGGGGGAGATGGCCGGGGCGCCGGACCTAGACCGAGAGACAAGGAGACAGGGACCGTCTTCTCCTTCTCTTCCAGGTGGTACTATAGCGCTTCTCCGGTGCTGGCCCCCAGGACGGTGATGCCGGCAACATTCAGGCTGCCGCTCTCCCAGCGGCCGGATTCCCAGGATCGGCTCGTTATGATGGAAAAGAGTCCGCCTCGGAGGAGCAATCGGCACGATCGTTAATCTTTCCCCCGTTGACAGTTCCTTTCTGCCCCCTTCATAATGCCATTCCCGAGCCCCGCTGCCGGGGCCGCCACCCTGACCAGGCCGGCACCCGCCGCCGGGTACGTGCTACGATTGACCGAAAGCGTTCAGGCAAACTCGCGCCCGTCCTGTCTCAACCCCGGTGGGACCATGAACCACAACAACATGCTCAAGGTCTTCAGTGGCCGGGCCAACATCCCCCTGGCTGAGAAAATCGCCCAGTGCCTGAACGATTCGCTCGGCAAGGTCACGCTGGCCAACTTCCCCGACGGCGAGATCTCGGTGCGCATCGAGGAGGACGTGCGCGGCCGGGACATCTTCCTGGTCCAGCCGACCTGCACCCCGGTCAACGAAAACCTGATGGAACTGTTGATCATGCTCGACACCTTCAAGCGGGCCAGCGCGGCGCGGATCACGGCCGTGCTGCCGTACTACGGCTACGCCCGCCAAGACCGCAAGGATGTCGGCCGGGTGCCGATCACCGCCAAACTGGTGGCCAACCTCCTGACCACCGCTGGGGCCAACCGGGTGCTGGCCCTCGATCTGCACGCCGCTCAGATCCAGGGCTTCTTTGACATCCCCGTCGATCACCTGCACGCCGCCCCGGTGATCGACCACTACATCCGCAGCCTGGAGATCCCGCCGCGCGACCTGGTAGTGCTTTGTCCGGATGAGGGGAGCATCAAGCGAGCGCTGGTGCATCAGAAGCGGATCGGGGCGCCTCTGGCCATCGTGGACAAGCGCCGCAGCAGTGCCAGCGAGGTCCGGTCGATGAACCTGATTGGGGCATCGCTGGAGGGGAAGGTGGCGGTGATCTTCGACGACATGATCGCGACGGCCGGCAGCGTGGTGCTGGCAGCGAACGTGGCCCGCTACAACGGCGCCCGCGAGGTCTACGCCTGCGCCACCCATGCGGTGTTGTGCGGGCCGGCAATTGACCGGCTGCGCGACGCGCCGATCAAGCAGGTGGTGGTGACCAACAGCATCCCGCTCCCCCCCAACAAGCAGCTGCCAAACATCAAGGTGCTCGACATCGCCCCGCTGCTCGCCGATGCCATCCGCCGCATCCACTACAACGAATCGGTCAGCAAACTGTTCGAGTGACCCGACGGCTCAAACCAGCGCGGAGCTGTTGGTCGAGGGGGGCACGCCCTGAGTCCGCGAAGCGTGTGCCCCCCCAAGTGTCCCCTCCCCCAACACCTCAGTTGCTCCCGCACTAGCTAACAAGGGCTCCGACGAGCACGTCATAACAGGCATGGGCGCCGGCAGCGATGCCGAAGCCGCGCAGCCGGAACAACGCCGCGAAGTACATCCCGGCGGCCATACGGAACAGGAAAACGCCCCCCTGAAAAGTCTCGCCATACGGGCCGACGTGGTGGGCCGCGGCGAACAATGCCGCCGACGCCACCGCGGCCAGCCCGACGGCCAGCGGCCCCGGCAGTTCCACGTGGCGAAGCAGCCGGGCCAGCCCGGAGAAGAGCAGCAGCCGGAACAGCACCTCCTCGTAGATGCCCGCCCCCAGGAAGGTGACCGTCCGCCCGATCAACTCGTCGCCCGGGCCGGCGACGGCCAGTTGGTTGAGCAGCGGCTCCATCGCTCGGCTCAGCCCCCACAGGCCCACGGCGAAGGCCACGCTCTCAACCGCCATGCCGGTCAGCACGCCGAGCAGGTCATCAGGCCGATCGCGGAACCGCAGCCAGCTCCAGCTCAAAAACAATAGCGCGACCAGCCCAGGGGTCCAGTAGAGTTGGCTGAGACCGAACGTCTCCAGGCCCCAACGCAGCCAGGCGTCGGCCCCGTTGCGGAGGGCGTCCGGCTGCGTACCCCCCAACCACAACACCCCCGCCTCGTAGGCCACCAGTAGCGGCAGCACGAACAAAAAGCACGGCCAGGGATGCCGCGTCGCCCCAAGGTAACCGTGGTGGCGCATGGACCTCCCTGCCCGCTCACACAAACTCCGGATACCGCCCCCCCAGCACCTGCCGCCGCTCCTCGGGCGCCAGAGTGCGGACAATGCTGAGGCCATCGCACTGGGCCAGGTCCACATAGCGGGGCAGCGGCAGCGGCCGGCCCTGCGGGTCGGTCAGCAGGGCCAGCACCGGCCGGGCCGGGACGCTCAGATCGCGGTACGTCGGGTGCGTGGCCAGGACAATGGCGACCGTCCCCTCCGCCAGCTCCACCACCGTGCCGGTCGGGTAGAACGACAGCTGCAGCAGGTGCTCCGCATGGTAGCGGTCCAGCGCCCCCTGCTCGGCCAAAAGCAGCGTGTCGGTCAGAGCGGTGCGGCTCTCGCGGGCGGGACGGTAAGGCCGCGGCGCGCACAGGGCGGCATAAACATCACAGACCGCCAGCAACCGGGTCAGCGCCGGGATCTGTAGCTCGCGCAGCCCATGAGGATAGCCGGTGCCGTCGAGCCGCTCGTGGTGGCCGGCGGCCGCCTCTGCCAGCCAGGCGCCGGTCGGCAGCAGCCGGGCCGCCAGGTCGCCGCCGATCCGGCAGTGTTTCTCCACCGCCCGCCGTTCTTCCATGTTCAGCGGTCCCGGGCTGGCCAGCACGTCCGCCGGGACGCGCAGCATGCCGACATCGTGGACCAGGGCAGCCAGCACCGGCTCCAACGGCCGGACGCGCAGCTCGGCATCGTGGCGGACAACCCGGGCCACCACCTGGGCCACATTCAAACTGTGGCAGGCCACGAAGCGCGCCGGCCAACTCGGCTCACCGTGGACGAAGCGGAGCGGCGCCCCCTGCTGCGCCGCGGCCAGCACTGCCTCGGCCAGGACGACGAACGACTTGACGTCCGGGTTTTTCCCCTCGGCCAGGGCAGCCAGCAACTCGGCCAGCTGCTCCACCTGGTCGGCCTCGCGCCGCCGTTGGTCCGTCAGGATGGCGAGCATGGCCAGGCGCTGGTCAATGACACGGAGAATAGCCTCCAGTCCCTCGCATAGCCGGAGTTGGACACTGGGAGCATCCGGCAGCGCCTGCAACATGCGCAGGGTGGTGTCGGTCATGGCCGCGGCTTCCCGGTACATTCGCAGCAGCGGATCCTCGGCGCCGACAGCCCCGGCCAGGTCGATCGCCTCGCCCAGAGTGCGCAGCCGGCCGAGCAGCTCCCGTCCCTGCTCGAGGATACGGCGGGCGCGGGCGGTCAACCGGGTCGGCAGGACCTGGTCCTCGCCTGGGGCGGCGGTGTCGGGCAGCTGCCGAAGAGTAGCGTCAAGCAGGGCGTTGTCCTCCGCCCCCCGGGCCACTCGCCGCTCCAGAGAGGGGAGCGATTCGCCGGCGCCAGGGCGCGGACTCTCGGCCCGGGCCTCTTCGAGCCGCTGCCGCAAGGCAGCGATCCGGCCCAACAGCACCTGGGTGTCGCTCATCCCCGATTCCCCGTTTTCCCGAACGTCGGCAGCTTCCCCTGTCCCCCGGCCGACAGCGAGGGGCTTCTGGTAGCATCGGTGGGCCGACGGCAGCGACTTTAACGAGACGCCCGCGCTCCCGGTCTCGCCCCCGGCCTAGGCCGGGAGCGATGGCTCCGGTAAAATACATAAAACGTGGACACCTCCTGGTGTTATCACAAAACATGGACGCCTCCCGGTGTTATCCCCCTGTGTACCCCCGATGAGTACTGCGCGACCATCCCTCATGAACGGCGAGCCGCTGCGAGTCCTGGTCATCGACGATGAAGAACACCATGCCGAGGCCGTGGCCGAGAGCCTGCAGCGCGTCGGCTACGAATGCGTGGTGGCCACCAGCGGCGCGGCCGGGGCCCGCAAGATCGAACAGGACGAGTTTGACGTGGTGCTGACCGACCTCCGCATGGAGGACATGGACGGCCTGGCCATCCTCCGTAAGGCCCGCCAGGAGTTGCCCGACGCCGAAGTGGTGGTGATCACCGGCCACGGCGACGTCAAAACGGCGGTTGAGGCGATGCAGCAGGGGGCGGCCAACTACCTGGAAAAGCCGGTGGACCTGACCGAGTTGCGGACCATCGTGGACAAGGCAGCCGAGCGCCTGCGGCTGGTCCGTGCAAACCGCGAGCTGAAGCGGCAGCTCGACGAGAAGTTCGGCTTCGAGGGGGTCATCGGCAACAGCCCGAAGATGCACGAGGTCATCTCCAAGCTGAAAAGCATCGCTCCGACCAGCGCCACCGTCCTGATCCACGGCGAGACCGGCACCGGCAAGGAGCTGGTCGCCCGGGCCATCCACAACAACAGCCCGCGCAAGCACAAGCCGTTCGTGGCCATGAACTGCACCGCCCTGAACGAGAATCTCCTGGAGGACGAGCTGTTCGGCCACGAGCCCGGCGCCTTCACCGGAGCCGACCGCCTTCGCAAGGGGCGCTTCGAACATGCCAACGGCGGCACCCTCTTCCTCGACGAGGTCGGCGACATGCCGCCGGCCCTACAGGCCAAACTGCTGCGGGTGTTGGAGAACCAGGAGGTCTTCCGCATCGGCAGCAACGAGCCGATCAAGGTCAACGTCCGGCTGCTGTCGGCGACCAACCGCGACCTGGAGGCCGCCGTCGCCAATGGCCAGTTCCGCCAGGACCTCTACTATCGGCTGAAGGTGGTGACGGTCAAACTGCCGCCGTTGCGCGAGCGGCGCGAGGACATCCCGCTGCTGGTCGCGCACTTCATCAAGGAGTTCAACCAGCGGCACGGCAAGCATGTCCAGGGTGTTGCCGAGCCGGTGCGCAAGGCGATGCTGGCCTACGACTGGCCCGGCAACGTCCGCGAGCTGCGCAACCTGGTCGAGAGCATGGTGGTGCAGGACCGCGACGGCTTGTTGGGAATGGACGACTTGCAGGAGAGCGATACGCTGCATCGGCTGCACCCGGCGGACGGCCCCGCAGCCGGACCAACCAGCCTTGTTGGCCGGCCGCTGACCGAGGTAGAACGGTACTACACGGAGAAGGCGCTGGAGTTGACGGCCGGCAACCGCGAGGAAGCCGCCCGCCTGCTCGGCATCGGCGAGCGGACCCTGTACCGCAACATCCAGAACTGGAAACAACAAGACCGCATCCGCCAGGTGCTCCACGAAACCGATGGCAACGTGGAAGCGGCCGCCAAAACCCTGGGCATGAGGCCGGAGGAGCTGACCCGGAAGCTGAAGAAGTGGGGCGTTCAGTCCAGTTCTACTTGATCGATCCTTCGGCCGCTTGCTATGTCCGACAAGCCTCATTACTGCCAACAGTGCAAACGAGACTGCCAGTGCGACGGCGTGGGTCCCTTCGCGCCAGACCGCGAGAATATGTTCGCTGTCTCTTGGAAGTGTCCGGGTTGCGGCGAGCGGACCCTGGTCGTGTCACCAATTGGGCCCCTGTTGACTCCCGAGGGGGGGGATGTGTTTGCATTGTGGCCACCAGATGGGCAGCGAGGACCAGCCGTGCCCTGAATGTGGGACCCTTCTTGCGGAGGTCTTGAGCGCCGAAGAGCAGGCGCGGTCGGAGGCTGAGCTGCTCGAGATGGCACGCGATGCGTTCGCGCTGGGGGCGTGTCGCCGGGGTTTGACCATCATCAACCTTGTCTTGCGGCGCAACCCAGCGTCGCAGGAGGCATGGTCAATCAAGGGCCAGTTCTTAGACCATTTGGGATTTGCCAACGCCTTGATGATAACAATGCAGGAGGCGGCCCGGCGAACCGGCACAGGGCAGGCTGAAGGCGGCCCGGTCCGGCCCAAGCGCTGGTGGCAGTTCTGGAAGTAAGGGTCCGGCCGGACCAACTGGGCCCTGGATTGACCAGGAAAGTGCGGCATGCCTTACAAGATCACCATCACGGAGGACGCTGACAGGCAATTCCGCTCGTTACCGGCACGTGAGCAGCGGATCTTGGAAGCGGCTATTCGGTCCCGCCTGGAGCACGAGCCCACGAAACCGACCAAAGCTATCAAGCGATTGCGCCCCAATCTTTTCGCTGACTTCGAATTGCGGGTGGGCGACTTGCGCGTCCTGTATAATGCCGATGAAGGTGAAGTTGTCGTGCTCCTCGTGGGCCGAAAGGTAGGCAACAAACTGATCGTGGAAGGAGAGGAGTTCCATGCCCATCAAGACCATCCCATTGAGCCGCCTGGAAGCCGACTTGAGGAAGACACTGACTGAGTGCGCCGAATCGGGCCAAACGATCGTCGTGGAAATGCCCGACCAGCGCTTGCTGGCGATTCAGCCGCTCGATACCCAGGAAGATGATACCCTGATGGACGAATTGTTGGCATCCAACCCGAAATTCCAGGAATTGGTGGCAAAATCCAAGCGCAGCCCGCGCAAACTTTTCTTAGCCGGCGAATAGGGGCAAGCTAACGGATGAAGCTGACCGGGGCCATCAAACTGGCTTCGCCGCCGTGGAGATATGGCTCGTATCCATCAACTCCCTCCTTCGGTCGTCACCAAGATCGCCGCCGGCGAGGTGATCGAGCGCCCCGGTTCCGTCGTCAAGGAACTCCTGGAAAACGCCGACGGCGGGTGGCTGGGGTTGAGTCCTCGAAGCCCCGGCCACTCTCGTCCGAACCCCGTGGAGGAGTTCGTTATGCCGATCCATGACTGGACCCGTGTCGGCCCCAACCGGTTCCATGATTTCCACCAAAGTTGGACGATTGCCATCCGCAACGCGCTCAACGCGGGCCGACTGCCCCCCGGTTATTTTGCCATGGTCGAGCAAAGGGCAAGCGGCCCTGAGCCAGATGTCGTCACCCTCGCACTGACCCCGCCGGCTGGCACAGCGCTCGGAGGCGTGGCCGTCGATCTCCAGCCGCCGAAGGCCCGGATTGTGACCCGCTCCGAAGCAGCGGGCTACGCGCGGAAAGCGAATCGCATCACCGTCCGCCACCCCGACGGCGATGTGGTGGCGGTCATTGAGATCGTCTCACCGGGTAATAAGGACAGCCGCCATGCCATCCGTGCCTTTGCCCGCAAGGCGGTCGAACTCTTGCAGGCCGGGGTGCATCTGCTGATTGTGGACCTGTTTCCCCCGAGCCCTCGCGACCCCCAGGGGATTCACAAGGTCATCTGGGACCGCCTGCGTGACGAGCCGTTCGAGCTGCCGCCCGACAAGCCGCTGACCGTGGCAGCCTATGCGGCCAGCGTCGAGATAGTCGCTTACGTCGAACCGGTCGCGGTGGGCGATCCTTTGCCCGATATGCCGGTCTTTCTCACGGCGGATCGGTATGTGCCATGTCCGCTGGAGGCCACCTACCAAACGGCTTGGGAGCAGTTTCCGGCCCCGCTCAAAGGGCCACTGGAGTCACCACCGATGGTTTGAGGGCCCCCGGCCGGTCGAATCAGCCGTGGGGCAGCCGGACGGGGACGGACCTGTCACGCAACCGTCTTCTGAGTTTCAAGAACTGTTGATCAACCTTCATGCCGCGTATCCATCAACTCCCTCCTTCGGTCGTCACCAAGATCGCCGCCGGCGAGGTGATCGAGCGTCCCGGTTCCGTCGTCAAGGAGCTGCTGGAGAATTCCGTGGACGCCGGCAGCAGCCGGATCGACGTCGCGGTCGAGCAGGGCGGCATCGAGCTGATCCGCGTGGTGGACAATGGCTGCGGCATCGAGCCGGACGACCTGCCGCTGGCCTTCGCCAGCCACGCCACCAGTAAATTGACCAACGCCGACGACCTCTTCTGCATCCGGACGCTTGGCTTCCGCGGCGAGGCGCTGGCGTCGATCGGCGGCGTGGCCCAGGTACGGCTCCAGTCCCGCACGCCGGGCCGGTCCTGCGGCGCCGAAATTACCTGTCACGGCGGCCAACTCTCGCCGGTGCGGACCTGGAACGGCGCCGTCGGCACGCGCGTCGAGGTCCGCCATCTGTTCTACAACACGCCGGTGCGGCGCAAGTTCCTGCGCACTGCCGCCACCGAGATGGGTCATATCGCCGAGGCGATCACCCGCCTGGCCCTGGCCCAGCCGACGCTTCACCTGACGCTGCGGCACAATGACAGACTGGTCTACGAAGTGCCGGCGTCGGCCTCGCTCCTCGATCGCATCGGCCTGTTCTTCGGCGGCGAGGTGCGCGACCGACTGTACCGCATCGACGCGCAACAAGGACCGATCACGCTGCACGGCTACATCGCCGACCCCTCCTGCGAGCGCGGCAACGCCAAAATGCAGTACCTGTTCGTCAATGGCCGCTGGGTCCGCGACCGCAGCCTGGGCCATGCCCTGCAAGAGGCCTACCGCGGCCTGCTGATGACCGGCCGCTACGCTGTCGCCTTCCTCTTCCTGGAGCTGCCGCCCGATCAGGTCGATGTCAATGTCCACCCGACCAAGGCTGAGGTCCGCTTCCGCGACGGCCAGGGATTGTACCATCTGGTCCTGGCCACGATCCGCGAACGCCTCCGCGCCGCGAACCTGACCGTCCGCCTCCAGCCGCCGACATCGTCCGCCTCGCCGGCGCAGCCTCCACCGACGACGGCCGAGCCCTGGCTGCCGCCGGTTCCCTCCCTGCCAGCCGCGTCTCCCTCCCCGGCGGGAAACGATAGCGTGCCGGTCGAGCCACCCTCGGCCCCCGCACCGGGACAGCCGGCCTTTCCCGCGCCGGCAGCGACGGCACCTCTGGAGGACGGCGATTTACCGCCGGCCGGGTCGTTCAAGGCGATCCAGCTGTATGACACTTATCTCGTCGTGGAGACGGCCGAGGGGATGCTGGTGATCGACCAGCACGCCTTGCACGAGCGCATCCTCTTCGAACAGTTGAAGCGGCGCATCCGCGAGGGTTCACTCGAAGTCCAGCACCTGCTCATCCCTGAACCGGTTGATCTGACGGCCGAGCAGGCCGCCCGCACGCTGGAGCACCGCGAGGCGCTGGCGGAGCTGGGCCTGGGGGTGGAGGACTTCGGCGGCGGTACCGTCCTGTTGACCAGCTATCCAGCCCTTCTCAGCCGGCACGCGCCGCGGGCGATCCTCCGCGCCGTGGTTGATCATCTGGTTTCGCAGGAGCGGGTGCCGAGCCGGGAGCAGCTGTTCAACGACCTGCTCAGCCTGATGGCCTGCCACGGCGCGGTGCGGGCGGGGGATCGCCTGACACCGGAGGAGATCGCCGCCCTGGTGGCCCAGCGCAGCCTGGCGGACGATACCCACCACTGCCCGCACGGCCGACCCACGGCGTTGCTCTTCAGCCGTCAGGAGCTGGAACGTCAGTTCCGCCGCGGGTGATCGGTTCTCATTCGCTTCGTTTCCCAGAGAGCTAAGGGCGGCCGCGCCGCCCGACAAGTCGGCCTTCCCAAAAACCGCCAAATCGGGTCCAATTGCCGGCTGGGCGCCGTCGGGCCTGCGGCGCCGGTGGATGGAGCCACCCAGTCTGCGCGGATTGCCGTCATGGCACAATCGTCTCCTCCTTCGCCAGGGACGCCAGCCCCTGTGGCCGCCGCCGATCCCCTGCCCGCCGTGCAGATCGAGCTGCGGCACGGCACCGCCCGCCCAACCACCTACCTGGTGGCCGATCCCGACTTCCTTATCGGGAGCGTGCCGGGCTGCGATCTGCGCTTGCCCGGCACCAACCTGCCCCCCGTCCTTTGCTTGCTCACGCGCCATCCCGGCCGGGTCCACCTTCGCAAGCTCGCCCCTGTCCAGCCGCTCCTTCTTAATGGCCGGCCGGTCACCACCGCCACCCTGGCCGACGGCGACCGTCTGACGCTTGGCCCCGTCGAACTTCTGATCCGTCTCCCTCAGCCGGCCCGGCCGCAGGAGGACGAGCCGGCCGCTGCCCGCAACGACCTGGAGCAGCGCGAGCGGGCGCTCCGGCAGGAGCGCGAAGAATTGGAACGACAGCGGCAGCAACTCGCCGAGGTACGGCGCGAGATGGCCGACCTGCGCCAGCAACTGCACGAACGCTACCAGGCCCGCCGCGACCGGCTGGCCGCCTTGCACGAGGCCGTCCGCACCGCTGCCCGCAAGGTGCAAGAGCGGAAGCGCGAAATCGACGCCGAGGCCCAACTGTTGGCCCTCCGCCGGCAAGAGGATGCCGCCCGCCGCGCCGAGTTGGACGTTCGGGCCGAGGAGATGGCCCGTGAGCACCAGCGCCTCGACCAGCGCCGGCAGGAGATCGAGGCCCGGCTAGCGGAGTGCCAGGCCCGCGAACAAAAACTGGATGAGGACCGCCAGGCCCTGGAGAAGAGCCAGGTCCAGTATCAGGCCGATCTCGTCCAGCTCCACCGCGCGCAGGCCGCCCTGGAGCAGCGAGAGCACCAGGTTGCTGTCCGCAGCGCCGAGCTTGAGCAGCGGCTGGAGCAACTCCAGCGCGACGGCCGGGAGTTGGAGGAGCAGGCAGCCCAGCTTGACGAATGGCACCACCGGATCAACGAGGAGGCGGAACAGCTGGCGAAGCAGAAGGCCGAGTATGAGACGGCCGCCGCCCAGCTGGCCCAACGCACCGCCGCCTTGGAGGGACAGCAGGCCATGCTGGCCGCGCTGCGGACCCGGCTGGAGCGGATGCGCGAGGAGGTGCACCGGGAAGCCCAGCAACTCACCGAGCAGCGGGCGCGCCTGGAGGCTGCCGAAGCCGAGTTGGAACGCCGCGCCCAGGAGGTGCAGCGGCTGCGCAGCGAGACCGAGAGCGAGCGGCTGCTTCACGAGGACCTGCGCCGACGCTTCGAGGAACGGCACGCGGTCATGGAGCAGGCGGTGGCCCAACTTCGCCAGGTGCAGGATCGGCTCGCCGCTCAAGAGGAGGAATTGCGGCAGCGCGAGCAGGCCCTGGCCGCCACCGCCGCCGAACAGGCCGAGCAGGCCAGCCTGATGCAGGCCCGCGCCGAACAGCTCCTCGAACAGCAGCAGCGCCTGACCGCCGACCGGGAGGCGCTCCGCGAGCGCGAGGCTGCCCTCTCCCAGGCCGAGCAGGCGCTGACCTCTTTGCAGGAGCAGCTCCGCCGCCGGGCCGAGGAGCTAAACGCCCGCCACAAGGCCCAGGCCGACGAGGCCCAGCGCCGGCAGGAAGAAGCAGCCGCCCTTGAGGCACGGGCCGCTGCTTTCCAGTCCGAGGTGGAGGCGCACCATGCGGAACTGGCCGCCCGTCGAGCGGAGCTGGAAACGCGCCGCGCTGAGCTGGAGGCGCGTGACGCCGACCTGGTCCGGCGTGAGGAGACGCTGGCCCGTCAGATCGAGCGCCTGAAGGAGGCGGGCCGGACCCTGGGACGGCAGCGCAAGACCCTTTGGCAGCAGCGCACCCGGATGGAGGCCGAGCGGCGAGCGGCGGCCGAGGAGATAGCGCGGGCGCGGGCCGAGCACGAATCGCTCCGCGCCGAAGTGGCCGAGCTGGAGCGAGCCTTGACCGAGTTGGAGCTGAGGGCCGGCGAGGCGGCAGACCGGCTGACCCAGGCCCGCGAGCAGCTGCGCGAGCACCTGGCCGAGTTCCACGCCTATGTCCGCCAAAGTCGCGATGACCTCGACGCCCTGCAAGCCCAGGTCCAGGCCGAGGCGGAGCGCGTCCGACAGCAGGAACTGAGCTTGCACCGTGCCCGCGACGAGCATCGGCTGGCCGTCGCGGCCTTCCGCCAGCAACTCATCGAGTGGCAAGGCCAGGTCGCAGAGATGAAGCAGTCGCTGGCCCGGGGCGAGAGTCGGCTGGAGCGCCGCCAGGCCGAGGTGGATGAGCAGGTCCGCCAGGTCGATGCCACCTCCGCCCGCTTGGCGAAACAGGCCGAGGAGCTGCAAGAGCAGCAGCGGCAGGTTGCCAGCCGCCGGGAGGAGATGGTCCGCCATCTGGAGGACATGCGCCAGTGGTATCGTCGCAAACTGCGCGAGCTATCCGGCATCCCGGGAACCTCGTCCGCCACGAACGAGCCGAGCCCGGCCGTCGAGGACGACAGGCAGCCGGCAGCCGACCGCGCTATCCTGTCGCTGACGGATGATATCGAGCCAGGCGACCGCCGGCTCGGCGAACTGCTGCGCTCGCTGGAGTTGGTTGATGCCGAGACGCTGACGGCCCTCCTGGTCGAGGCCCGCAAGCAACGCCGTTCGCTGCGCCAGGTTTTGCTGGCGAGTGGCTGCCTGACGCTTTACCAGATGGCGCTGATCGAGGCCGGCAACCTGGACGGGCTGGTAATGGGGCCGGTGCGGGTGGTTGATCGGCTCTGGGCGAATGCGCGGGAGTCGGCCTACCGGGTATTCGACCCGCGGCGCGGCCGGGAGGTGCTGTTGCGCCATTTGACCGAGGACGAGGCTGAGGACGCGGTCCACCCGGATGAGTTCCGGCAACGTTTCGGGGCAGCGGCGGCGGTGGTTCATCCTCACCTGGCCGCGGTGCTGGAGGTGCTGGAGATCGGCGGCCGACCGGCGGTGCTGTTGGAATGGCTCGACGGGCTGCCGAGCACGGATTGGCCGGCGACGGCCGCCGTGCCGGCTGTCTGGCATCGGTTGCTGAGTCAGGCAGCGCTCGGCCTGCGGGCAGCTCACCAGGCGGGCCTGGTCCACGGTCGGCTGACCGCAAGCCATCTCGTGCTGACGGTGGAAGGGATCGTCAAG
This sequence comes from Gemmataceae bacterium, assembly GCA_035575035.1. Taxonomy (GTDB): domain Bacteria; phylum Planctomycetota; class Planctomycetia; order Gemmatales; family Gemmataceae; genus DATLYH01. Next base: position 4,441 of record DATLYH010000059.1, on the reverse strand, counting down.
GTGTGCGGCGTGGGCGAGCCCGCCTGGCTGGCTGTGCCTCCCGTCAGCGAGCCGCCGTCCAGCGAGACCGCCGCTGACCTGCTCGCCCTGGGCCGGATCGCGGCCGGCTGGCTCGAGCTTGGTTCGCCGCGCAAGAACAAGGCGAAACCGGTACCGGAAGCGCTCCAGGCCGTGTTGCGGCGCCTCACGACAGAGGAGGAAGGGCGGTACGCCAGCGCCGCCGAGCTGGTGGAGGACCTGGAGCGGCTGGGTGCGGACCTGCCGGCCAATCCCGCGGCGTGGGAGCGGCTGCTGCGGCAGGTGCGCGGGCAACTCGGCAAGGATGGGGCAGTGCGGCAGTCGGCGTAGGAGCGCTCCGTTGGGCGGGGGATCGCAGGCAAGCTCGCCGGGCGCTTAGGGTTTGCTCATGCCGACAAAGCTGCCGTCGTTCTCACGGGCCAGCGCCCAGAGGAATGCGCCAACGTCAGGGCTTTCGAAGAAGAAGCCGACGCAGTTGATGCGCACCCGCGGCTGACCGGGCTGCTCACGGTTCCAGTCGGCGCGGAGCGTTCGGCGGACGTGCTTGCTCAGGATGTCGGAGCGCTCGACGGCCGGCAGGTTGTCGCCGCCGGGCGGCAGCCCGACGCCGCGGTCCGGGATGCCGTCGGAGAGGAGATAAATCGTGTCCAGGCCGAGCGGGCGGAGGCGGAAGGCGGCATCAAAGGCGGCGTAGAGATTGGTGCCCCCCTTCGGCTCGGTGGCAATCAGCGCCTGCAACACGTGGTCGGCGCTGGTCTTGGGGTCGTAGTCGATCCACTGGCCGTCCCGGCCGAGCAGGTAGGAGGCGTCGGTTGAGAAGACGATCACCTGGAATTTCTCCAACTCGGGCAGGCTGCGCATGATCCGGGCCGCCGTCTGAGCGACCACCGGCCATTTGTCCTTGGCCGGGGTGTTCTGGTCGAGCAATCCCATGCTCCCCGACTTGTCGATCAGGAACACGACGCGCCGGCCGGTGAGACTGATGCCGGCGAAGCGGTTCTCCGCGGCCGCCCGTGCCCGGCTGACCTCGCTCTGGAGCGTCTTCTTTTCCCCCTGGAGCACCATCAGGTTTGCGTTGGCCCGGGCCAGGTCTTTGTCGCGTGCAGCAATCCCCTGCTCCAGGTCGCGCCGGACCGCCCGCAGCTCGTCCAGCTCCTTGCGCAGGTCAGTCAATTCTTGCACCCGCTGCTTGATCGTCTTCTCCAGCGACTGGACCAAGGCTTGCTCGGAGGTGAGCTTGTCGCGGTAGCTCTTCAGCTCGTCGCGCAGGCCGGGCACCAGGTCCGCCATCGCCTGAAGTTGTTTGATCCGCGTCTCCGCCTCACCGATCCGGCCGGCCAGGTCTTGTGCCCGCAGCCCCGCCGCCGCCAGTTTCTTCTCCAGGTCCGCGATCGTGGCCCGTGCGGTGTCGCGCTCGGTCTGCACCTTTCCCAGGAGGGCGGCGGTGGCGGCAGCCTTTTCCTCGGCGCTGAGGTAGCGCTGACGATTGGCGGCGGCCTGCTGCTTGCTCTTGTCCAGTTCGGTGCCAAGCTCGGTGATGGTCCGCAGCAGGCGGGCGGCTTCGGCGCGGGCTGATTCCAGTTCCTGCCGGGCGCCGGCCAATTGCTGCCGGGAGGCGGCCAACTCGCCCTGGGTCGATTGCAACTGCTGCCGGGAGGCAGTCAGTTCTTCCTGGGTCGATTGCAGTTCCTGTCGGATGGCGGCAAGCTGCTCGTGGGCCTGGCTGGCCGCGGCGGCCCGGTCGCGGGCTTCCCGCATGTTCAGCAGCCACAGCAGCAAGACGCACCCCAGCGCGCAGCAGAGCACGTCCACCATCGACAGGCTAAAGATGCTCGGGATACGGTGGCGGGTTTGCATGTTAGTCAGGCCCTAGTCCGTAGTCTGTAGTCCGTAGTCAGGCGCTCGCCCATCTTTGCTACGGACTACGGGCTACTGACTGCTACTGGCGTAATACATGCCCGGCTGGGGGTCCCACTCGGCGAGGCAGACCGGCGTGCTACCGTTCTCGTCCAAGGTCAGTCAGTCGAGGTGCCAGCCATTGGCCAAGGCCCGGTCCCGTTGCCCCAGAGCAAGGTGCCAGGTGGGGCGGTAGCCGACCGCGGCGGGGATGCCGGCCCGCGAGGATGCCGGGACCGAAGCGGAGGCGCTTGGCTGCTCGGTGTGCATACCGGCCGACCGTCCCGTTCGTTGGGGTCAGTCTATCCTTTCATCAGTTGTCTGACCAGGCTCGCTGGCGGCCGCCGCGGCGAAGAGCCACTGCCGCACATGGTCGGTGACGGCCTTCAACGGGTCGTCGGAAATCCGCTGGGATGAGCGGTCAAGGGAAACTCGGGATAGGGCTTGGCGGGCTTGCCCGCTGGGGCAGAAGCGGTAGAATGGGGCTGGAGCATAACAATGGCTCCTTTGAGGGGGAGGTGTTGCGGCCTCGGCCGGGGTGTTCGGGCACTCCGGCTCTTGTCCTTCCCGGTGCAGTTGTGGAGGGTTGTAGCGGCCAGCACGGAATTGACTCAATACCGTTGCTAAGCAGTGGTTTGGAGAGGTGGCTGAGTGGCCGAAAGCACCGCTTTGCTAAAGCGGCGTGGGGACTCAAATCCCCACCGCGGGTTCGAATCCCGCCCTCTCCGCTGTCCCCGTCGCTAACGCTCCGGGCTCGGACAATACCCGTCGCTAACGCTCCGGGCTCGGACAATACCCGTCGCTAACGCTCCGGGCTCGGACAATACCCGTCGCTCACGCTCCGGGCTCGGACAATACCCGTCGCTAACGCTCCGGGCGGGTGTTGCTCGCAGCGCAAAGAGATCACTTCAGCAGCACGAAGGCAAGCGTGGCGCTGGTCACGGCCACCAGGAAGAGCAGCACGATGAGCAGGATAGTCCTGAGCCACTCGGGGTAAGACGGGCGCGAGGGCGCTCCCTCCAGGTTGATGTGCGGCATTTGGGTATCGACCGCCGACGGCTGCGGCTGCGTCGGGGCCGCCACCGTCTTGCGGGTCGGGGGGGCCAGGCCGCCGACGGGGGTAATGGTCGGCACCACCTGGGTGCTGGCGGCAGTCAGGTTGGGCTGCGGCAGCGCCACCACCAGATCGCGGAACTCCGGATAACTCCGCAGCGGCTCGAACGGACCACTCTTGCCGCGGCTGGCCCGGACATTGCTCGCATCGCCCAGCAGCCCTTCCTTGAGCGAACGCCGGATCGCCGCCGTGCTCCCCTTGACCGTGTGCGTTTCCCCCTCGTCGTCGCGGTAAACTAGATACCAGATGTCCTGGGCCACGTTCTCGACGCCGAGCGGGGTAATCTTGCGGGTGCTGTGCCCGGTCAGATCCTCGACAAACTCGCGGCACGACGCCGGCCGCATCTCCGGGTCGCGGTGCATCGCTCGGCGGATGGCCCAGTCCACCCGGTCCGACAGGGTCGGCACAATCTGCCGCGGCGGCACCAACTCGTTCTGCATCTTCTTCATCCAGGCGTCGAGCGGGCCGTTGGAGCGGAAGGGGAGCTCGCCGGTCACCATCATGTACAGGGTGGCGCCCAGGGAGTAAATGTCGCAGCGGACGTCGGCGTTCTTGGCGTTGCGGAACTGCTCGGGGGCCATGAAGTGGGGCGTGCCCAGACCGCGGCCAGTGCGGGTCAGGTTAAGGTCGGCATCGATCTCCTTGACCAGCCCCAGGTCGGCCAGCTTGGCCTGACCGTCGGGCGTCACCAGGATATTGTCGGGCTTGACGTCGCGGTGGATCAGCCCCAACTTGTGGGCCCGGTGCAGTCCCTGGGCCACCTGGGCGATCAGGCGGATGGCCTCGGTTTCCGGCAGCCTCCCCTCGCGCTCGATTTTCTGGCCCAGCGACTCCCCTTCGACGAACTCCATGACCAGGTAGGGCGTAGTACCGGTATCGCCGTAGTCCAGAGCGCGGACGATGTTGGGGTGGTCGAGCCGGCTGGCGGCCCGGAATTCCTGTTCGAAGCGCTTCAGCAGGACGGCATTGCCCGCCATGTGCGGCGGCATGATCTTGATAGCGACGATCTGCCCGGTCTCGCGGTGACGGCCCTTGTAAATGGCCCCCATGCCCCCCTCGGCGATCTTCTCAAGGAGGTCATAGTTGCCGATGCTCTGCAAGGTCGGCTTGGAGGTATCCAGTGCCATCACCGGGGTCTCCGCGGTGCCTCGGACATGCGCACCCTCAGGGGGGGCCGCATGTCGCCCGTTGCTCTGTCCCGTCCAATTCTATATTGTAGGGGCAGGAAAAGCTCTGCAAAAATTGGAAAAGCGATAACTTTAGAGGCGCTACCTTGCGGGCGAGCGGCCGGGGTGAGCCGGCCGGTGCGGGCGAGCGGCCGGGGTGAGCCGGCCGGTGCGGGCGAGCGGCCGGGGTGAGCCGGCCGGTCAACTTGAAAGGGGTGCCGGCCCCTGAGAGTGACTCCCTTCATCC
>DATLYH010000058.1:0-8543 GCA_035575035.1 Gemmataceae bacterium | reverse complement strand
CACCGGAAGGCGGTTGGGGACTTGGCTCCGCCCCCAGAGCGTCAGTGAGGGGATAAGGTTTGCCCCGTCGCTTGCGCTTCGGGCTCGGAGCAAAGACCCGCCATTGACGCTCCAGGCTCGAACCAAAGAATCTATTTGGCGATCCGGGATGGTTGAAGCGAAACAACACGATCCCCTGGCTGTCCCTCGCGGTGCAGTTGATCGTTGAGAGAATGGGGCAGCCGATCAGTTCAAGCCAGAAAGATATTTTTATCGCTCTTGAGGATGGGCAGACGGGCCTGTTATGATGGGGCGATCAACCTCGGTGGGGCGATCGCAGACAAACAGGTGGTGATCCGGCGAGGCGGTGTCAGGCATCCGCACTCCCCTGCGCCGGCTGGTCTTGTCAACTTCCACGGGTGCCTACAGCCGAGGTGATGCAATGGCAACTCTCCTCCCCAACCTCCGTCGCGCGGCTGGTTTGACCCTGGGGCTCCTCCTGACGGCTTCGGCTGCCTGGGGCCAGGAGAAGGTCCACCGCCTGGAGATCTACAACGGCCCGATGCGGACCGTCCACTACTATGTGGAGGGCCTGTCGATGGGCGAGCGGGCCTCGCTAAGCGATCTACAACGGCTGGAGAATGAGGTGGCCTTCACCGACCAGCTGGCCGCCCTCCGCCAGCAGTACATCCGCGACGAGCGCGAGCTGCAACGCCGCCGGGCCGTTGTCCAGAACCTGCTGTACGGCACCAGCACCACCTACGCCACCGGCTTCTACCCGGGCGCCGTCTGGGTGGGTGGCTATCCTTACGGCTATGGCCTGCCGCTGAGCTATGCCTACCCCAACGTCGTGACTACAGCCGCGCTCTATCCCATCGGCAGTGTGGGCACCACGACTCAGAGCTTGCTCTTCGGCATCGGCGACGAGGGGGTGATCAAGACCGAGATGGCCCGCGTCCTGGCCAGCCAGGCCTCGCCGCAGTATGCCGCCCTGGCCCGTCAGGAGTACCTCACCGCTCTGGACCGCGCCAGCAACGATCCGAAGCTGGGGCGCGTCCTGGGGCTGAAGAAGGGCGATGTGGCCCTGGCCGAGTTCGCCCGGGTCGTGCCGCCCGGCATGGGCTTGTCGGCCGGTGATCAAGTCTCGCTGACCGCACGGGACGGCAAGACGATCGACGGCAAGTTTGTGCGCGAGACCGGCGACTGGGTCACCGTGGACACCGGCAAGGAACAGGTGACCGTGCGCAAGAGCGAGATCACCCGCTTTGCCAAGAAACAGCAGCCGGACGGCTGATGGAAGGAGCAACCTTCTCGGCCCACGGATCGCAGTCCGTGGGCCGTTTACTTTAACTGCTGCGCCAGCGCGTCGGTCAGCGCTTCGAGGATCAGCACCAGCTGCACGCGGCGGTCGATCTGCTGGTCGGCCTCCAGGCAGCGGTCGAGCACGGCCAACAGCCGTTCGGGGTCGGTCCGCCCTGCCACGGCCTCCAACGCCGGCAGATCCTCCGCCTCGGTCAACCGGGGCGCCCGACCAAGGCGGAGAGCCAGCGCATCGGTGAAGAACTCGATCAGCAGGCGCAACACCAGCGCGGCCCGGCGGCGCTGGACGGCCCCCTCCTTGCCCGCCTCCTCGACGAACTCAGCCCACGCCCGGGATAGGCCGACGCTGTCCACACGCCCCGCCGTCAGTCCCCGGATCAAGATGCGGCGGAAGTCCCACAACGCAGGGTCGGCCAGAGCCATCGCCTGTCCCAGACTGCCGCCGCTCAGCCGTGCCAGCCGCTCGATCAGTTGCGGGTCTTCCAGTCCCTGTTGGCGCAGCAACTCGGCCACCAGCGGCTCAGGGAGCGGGGCGAAGCGGACGACCTGGCAGCGCGAGACGATGGTGGGAAGCTGGCGGTCAGGGCTGGTGCCGATCAGGATCAGGACCGAGCGCGGCGGCGGCTCTTCAAGGGTTTTGAGGAAGCAATTCGCCGACTCGTCATTGAGGTCGTCGGCGTCGTCCACGATGCCGACCTTGCCCCGGCCGCGGGCCGGCTTGAGGCTCAGGTTGCGCGCCAGCTCACGCATCAGCTCGATCGGCAACTCCAGGCTTTCCGCGGGCCGGCCGACCTGGAACAGATCGGGGTGGGTGCCGGCCTCGACCAGAGCGCAGGCGGAGCAGCGGTCGCAGGCCTCGAACTCCCCCCTCACCCCCAACCCCTCTCCCCCCACAGGGGAGAGGGGAAAACTACTTCTACCCCTCGCCCCCGCTTCGGAGGAGAAAGGAAAACTACTTCCACCCCTCGCCCCCGCTTCGGAGGAGAAGGGAAAACTACTTCCACCCCTCGCCCCCGCTTCGGGGGAGAGGGGTTGGGGGTGAGGGGGCGGGCCCTCGCAGAGCAACGTCTTGGCCAATTCCTGGGCGAACAGGTGCTTGCCGACGCCCGGTGGTCCGGTGAAGAGATAGGCGTGCGCCAGGCGGCCGTGCCGGACGGCGCGAGCGAATGCCTGCACCAGGGCGTCATGCCCGCGGACGCGCTGCCAGGACACGGAGTACCTCCTGACGAATGCTCGCCTGAACTACCTCGACCGACGGACGGGCGTCGATGACACGGATGCGGTCGGGCCGGCGCCGGGCCTCCAGGAGGAAACCCTGGCGCACCCGCTCGTGGTAGTCGCCGCCCCGGCTCTCGACGCGATCGGCCGGCCCCGTGCGCCGGGCCAATTCCACCGGCAGGTCAAGGACCAGGGTCAGGTCGGGTTCCAGCCCGCCGGTGGCGAGCCGACCCACGATCCAGAGTTGCTCCGGGTCCAACCCGCCGGCGTGCCCTTGATAAACGACGTTGGCCAGCAGGTAGCGGTCTGAGATGACGACCTTGCCAGCGTCGAGGGCGGGGCGGATGACCTCGGCAACCAGCTGGGCCCGACTGGCCATGAACAGCAGCGCCTCGCAGGCCAGGGTCATCTCACCGCGGTGGTCCAGCACCAGGCTGCGGAGGAGGTCGCCGAGGACGGTGCCGCCCGGGTCAGCGCACTCGACCACGGTGTGACCTTGAGCGCGCAGCCACTCCGCCAGCAGCCGGCATTGGGTCGATTTGCCGGCGCCGTCGATGCCGTCCAGGGAAAGGAACAGGGGACGCGGCATCGGATGCCGTATTAGTCTTCGAGACCCAGCTCTTTGAGTGACTTGGCCCGCACAGCCGCGCGGAACAGTTCCTCAAGCTGCTCCGCAGGCCAAGCCTCCAAGCGCTGGAGAACATGTGGACTCGGGGAGCCAAACTTCTCTTCCAGAAGGATCTGCAAGTCCTGCCGCCGTGCCCGTTCCAGCCCCCGCTCAAACGTGGTAGCCATCATTTGTCGAACTCCTTGATACTTCTCGCTCGCCAGTAACTGGTCAAAGACGCGGCGCTGGGCTTCATCCAACCCCCAGTACGCCTCGATACACTCGAGGGCCAGGAAACGGCGATTATCATTCTCCCTGCTCTCCAGCACCCGTTTCAAGGCCTCTGCCCGCAATTCCGCCCTCCGCTCTTCCGGAATGCGCATCAGGGCCGCCAACGCCACTCCCAGCAGGTTCTCACCCGTCGCGTACTGTTCCGCGTCGAGCGCCGGTAGGCCAACATAAGCATACTCGAAGTGCAGGAGGCGATGCTCCCAGAAGTGTTCTTCGTACACGTCCCAGCCCGTGCCGTCGAGACCGACGCGCAGATACAACCCGATTGGTAACACCGGCAGGCCATGCTGCCGCCGGAGCGACTCGTAATAGTCGAACATCCGCGGTCGCAGCGGAGCCACCTTGTCTTCCGACTCAATCTCGACGTGGATGAGAACGATCCAGTGTTCCGCCGGTTCGCCCCGGGGCAGGACCACCACCTGCCGCACTGGTACCCGGGCCACCAGGTCCAGGTAGCGCCGCTCTCCCTGCGGCGGGTCAGTGAAGATTTCCTTGTCCAGCCATTCGACCTGAGTGAAGTCGAACCGCCCGGCCCACTCCGAGAAGAACAGCTCGAAGAAGCCGCTGAAGAATTCCTTCAGCAGGTTCTTGAAGCGCTGGTCATGGTCCGTCATGAGCGGTCCCTCCCTGGAAAACTGCCAGCCGCGTTCAGCCGGTTTCCGGCGTCTCGACCTCCACGGTCCCCAGTACTTGCCCCGGATGGATCGGGTCGTTGGGCAGGGCGTGCTTCTCGGCCAGCCAGCCGGTGGCGGGCGAGGAGACGTCAAAGGTGGCGCCGCCGACCAGCACCTCAACCAGGCGGTCACCCTCGAAGACCTTGTCGCCCGGGTCGGCGAACCAGACGCTAAGGGTCACCGGCCCGGCCCCCAACTCAGGGAGAATGATCGGCGCTCGCATGGGGGCTCACCATCTCATCGGCATGGTAGCTGGAACGGACAAACGGCCCGGCCACCACCTTCGCGAAGCCGAGCGTGCGGGCCAGCGCCGCCAGATCATCGAACTCCTCGGGAGGAACGTAGCGGGCCACGGGGATGTGCTTGAGCGTCGGTGCCAGGTACTGGCCCAGAGTCAGCGTGTCGCAGCCGACAGCCCGCAGGTCGGCCAACACCTCGAACAGTTCCTCGGTGGTCTCGCCTAGGCCGAGCATCAGGCCGCTTTTGGTGATGATCTCCGGCGCCCGGCGCTTGACACGGGCCAGCAAGTCGAGGCTGCGGCGGTAGTCAGCCCGGCCGCGGACCTTCTTGTACAGCCGTGGCACCGTCTCCAGGTTGTGATTGTAGACTTCCGGGCGGGCCTCCAGGACGCGGTCGATGGCGGCGGCGTTGCCGAGGAAGTCGGGCGTCAGCACCTCGACGGCCGCTCCGGTGCGCCGCCGCACCGCCAGGATGCAGCGGTAAAAGTGGTCGGCGCCGCCATCGGGCAGATCGTCGCGCGTCACCGAAGTGATGACCACGTGCTTGAGACCGAGCCGGGCGGCGGCCTCGGCGACGCGCTCGGGCTCGTCGTCCTCGGGAGCGTCGGGACGGCCCTTGGCGACCGAGCAGAAGCCGCACGGCCGCGTGCAGACGTTGCCGAGGATCATGAAGGTGGCAGTGCGGCGAGCATAGCACTCGGGCCGGTTGGGACAACGGGCATTCTCGCAGACGGTCTCCAGGCGCAGCTCGTCGAGCAGCGCCTGGGTGAAGAAGTTGCCGTTGCCGCGCGGCAGCGGCCGCTTCAGCCACGAGGGGAGCCGGCGGGCCGGGGGAGCCGCATCGACCAGGTTCAAGGAGATCATCGGCGAAACCTTGGAACAGAACGGCTCACGGCCAACGTCCGTGAGCTCGCGTGCCTCTTGGCGCTCCGTGAGTCCTTCTCTCTGAGGGTTAATGTAACAACGGCGGGGCGGCGGCGACAAGCGAAACCGCCGGAGCTGTGGGGAATCCGAGTTGACGCGGGGATAGCGCTTGCAAGGCAAGAGGACTTGCTTGCTCCTGCACCATGGCAAGTGCGCTCGCGGGCCACGGCTCCCTTACGGGGGCAGCCAATCGAAGAAGTCGGCCAGCTTGAGCAGGAAGATGATGCTGCCGATGACGGCGGCGGCGATGCTGGCCAGCAGTACGGCGCCGGCGGCGATGTCGAGGCAGGGCCAGACGCGGGCCTGGGTAGTTTCGTCGAGGCCGCGGACAAGCGTCTCGACGGCGCTGTTGAACAGCTCGGCCGTCAGCACCATGCCGATGCAGCCCAATAGCACGCACCACTCCAGCACACCGCAGCGGAAGGCAATGGCCGCCGCCAGCACCAGGGCGGTGAAGAAAAAGTGGATAGAAAAACTAGAATGGCCGCGGATGCCGAGCTTCAGCCCCCGGAAGGCGGCCCGGAACTTGTCGCGCCACGATCGCCGCAGCCGCGGCGGCGACTCGGGGGCGTCCGGGGACATGGCGGTAGGTGGCAGGAGCGTCATCACGACCTCGGTTGGCTTCAACTCGTCGGCGCCCCGCGAACCGCAGAGGGCCGGATCAGCCTATCGCGCTGCCGCGCAGCCGTCGAGGGCAATCTCTCCTCCAGGAGGAGCGAAGCTGGGGTAAGGGGACTCAGCGCAGCCCGCCGAAGGCACCGCCGGCGCCGGGGGCGCCCAGGGACGGAATGCCGAATGAGCCGAAATTGCCCTTCTGGGCCAGCAAGTTCGGCAGGACTTGCACTACCAGGCCGAAGTTGTGCTGTAGGACGTTGTACGACACGCCCACTCCCACTTGCAGGTCCTTGCCCATCCGCGTGACCACCAGCGAATTGGACAGGCTCTGCCCGGTGCCGAAGTCGTAGGTGCTCGACCCGGTCACCGCATACTTGGGGCTGAAGACATAGGTCACCGCCCCGGTGACCGCCTTGCTGCCGACCGGGTCGATCTGCCGGTAGCCGGCGAAAAAGTTGGTGCGGTCCGGCCGATTCAGAAAGGCGCCGACCGTCCAGACCCGCGCCCCATCGTCGATCGGGTCGAACCAGCCGCTGCTGGCCAGGGCCGTCCGGTCGCCGATGTTCCAGAGCCAGTCATATTCCAAAAAAGCGAACGGCTCGCCGAAATTGTCCCGGTCCTCGTTGGGGAAGTACGAGCCCGACAGGTTTAGCCGCATCCAGTCGATGACATGCTGTTGTCCGGGGAAGCCGCGCTTGGTCTGCCAGCGCTGCCGCAGGCTCACCTGGAGCACCTCGATTTCCTCCCGCGTGTCCACTCGGTTCAGCACCAGCCGGCGGATGGCGTAAACCTGCGGATCGAACAGCGGCGAGGTGGCCAGGAATAGGCCATGCTCCGGGTTGAAGATCGGCTGCCTCGGCGTGATGTTACGCAGGGCCTGGTCGGTGGCGTCATCGTTGAGCCGGTCGAGCTGCGGCAGTTCGTTAAAGGAAACGTTCGTCCCGGCGACGTAGAAGTTGCCGGTCAGGTCGATCTTGTGGTAGATGCCGTTGAGGTTCCACAGCAGGCTCTCGACGTTGGGGTAGACCCGCGAGAACGGGATGCTGGCCCGGACGCCGCCGCCGCCGTAGAGGCGGTCAGCCGAGTCGCCGCTCAGGTCGCGGGTGTAGTGTGTCAGGTCAAGCACGCCATACGGTGCCAGCCGCACCGGTCCCGCGTAGAGGGGGAGGCTCAATTCCTGGATCAGATCGAACCGGCCGGTGTCGATGCGCACGTCGGTGGGATCAAGGGGCGGCGAGCCCTCCTCGGTCGGCCGGAGCTGCGCGTAGGCTAGGTTGCCCCAGGCATTGTAGGTGAACCGTTCAAAGAAGGACTGCCCCAGCAAATAGCCGTCGGCCCGCGGCAGCCAGCGTGTATGCGTCATCCAGTCGAACAGCCGCCCCTCCGTCAGGACTGTCCAGGCCCAGTTGTCCTGCTGCTGCTTGACATAGAGGAAGGTGGCCTGGTTGTAATCCAGGTCAAACTCCTGCTTGAAGAACTGCTCCAGGAAATTCCGATCGCTCAGGGCGGAGACTTGGCTCTGCACGGTGAAGTGATAGGGGAGCTCCCGGATGATTTGCCGCCAGAAGATCCGCCCGCGCCAGTCGGGATGGTCATCAAGCTCGCCGCGACCGCCGCCGAGGATGTCGGTGCCGGTGTCATGCAGGCCCCAGGCCTTGAACTGGCCGGTGTAGCGGGCCGGCGTGCCCAGCAGACTGCTGCCGGCGTAGTCGAAGGTGGTCCCCAAGGCCGGGCCGCGCTCGCTCATGTAGTCGAGGTTCAATCCCCAGCGGGTGCCGGGTTGGGGGGTGATGCCGAGCAGATCGTACATGTCCAACGTGGCGCCGGCCCGGAAGCCGAAGATACGGTTGAACCCGACCTGGATGTTCTCGATCGGTCCGAGCGGGTCGCGGGCGTCGGCCTGGATAAACGGCAGGTAAAAGACCGGCACGTCCTCGACACGGAAAATGACATTCGTGCCGCGGACCAGGCTCTGCGGCTCGGTCTGGACCTGCCCGGTCTTCGGGTCGATGACGTCGGTGCCGAACAAAGTCCGCTTGGGGACCTTCTTCTCCTCGAGCGTGGCGTTCGACAGGTAGACGGTCAGACCTGGGTCGGACGGCAGCCGGCTGGAGAAGACGACGGCGCGAACGGCCTCGAACTGAGTCGGGGAGAGCTGGAACAATTCGTCGGCCCGCAGATGCACCGGGTAGGGAAGCCCCGGTTGCTTGAATTCCAGGTCGGCACCGAGGGCGATGGCGACGTTGCGGCTGACGTCATAGTAGAGTTCGCTGGCGCGCAGGGTGCGCATCTCCCGGGTGTGGCTGCTTTGCTGGCGAAGTTCGACATTGCCGGCGAGGTAGAACTCCAGGTCGCGGCTGAGCTGTCCTTCGGGGGTGCGCAGGTTCTCGAAGAACTGCGGCGAGCTGCCGCGCGTCCAGAGGACCAGGCGGTCGGCCTCGATGTCGAGCAGGCCGACGTTGGCCACGTCGCGGACATGAAGGATAATGCCGCCGGTCACGACCAGGGCCTGCTCGCCGCTAGGGAGGGTCTCGATGCGTGCCTCGTAGGCCTGGCCGGTACGGGGGGCGATGCTGAAATGGCGCAGCGGCCCGGGGGCGGCCGGGGCTGGGGCGCCCGGCGGCTGGCCGCGGCGCGGCGGCGGTGCTGCCTCCGGGCCGCCTTGTGTCGGTCGAG
>DATLYH010000057.1:0-6534 GCA_035575035.1 Gemmataceae bacterium | reverse complement strand
CTCGCCCCCCTCTCCCCCTGCGGGGGGAGAGGGTAAGGGTGAGGGGGGCGGACTGTAGACAGCCCGAATCAGGCGGGCCGCCTCCTGGACCTGGGCCTCGGGCCAGACATCGGTCAGCGCCTGTCCCGCCTCGGCGCTGTCGGACTCGGCCGCGGCCGGCGCCTCGTCCTTGACGATGTCGCGGACATTGAACTCCAGCCGCCAGCGGTTGCTCCCCTCCCGGGCGACGCACCACAGCTCCAGGGTGCCGATCTCGGTGCAGCGGACGGCCAGAGTGACCGGCACGCGCTTGACTCCGCCGCTTCGCTTGCCGCCGCGCAGGATGGTATGCAACGGCGGCAGCTGCAAGAGTTGCTCGGGCGCCACCCGGAGCAGGTCGCCGGCGCGGTCGTCGCCGCGCACCGTCGAAGTGTACAGGGGGAACATCACCGGCTGACCCAGCGCCAGCTCCAGCTCCGGCTTCTCCAGGGCGATCTCCTCGCCTTCCTCCAGGTGCTGGGGGACAATGCAGAGGACCGTGACCGATTGACCAGACGGCGCGCTTTGAGAAGCGCGCTCCTTCGCTGCTTCGGGTGCGCCGTCGGCCTGGACGGCGATGTAATAGGAACGGGCAATGCCGCCACCGATGCGCCGGCCGCCGGTGTGCCGCAGCCAGCCGTAATAGGCCGCTCCCCAGGCCACTGCCAGATCAAGGGAGGGGTTGGTCAAGACCAGAGGGTTCCAGGGGTGTCCCGGCGTGTCGTACCAGTGGCGCATCACCTCGACCAGCCGTTGCCGCAGGACGGCGGGCTGGAAGACGCCGCCATTGAAAAGGATGGCGTTGGGCGCTTCGGAAGGATGAAGGATGAAGGATGAAGGATGAACACCGATTTCTTCCTTCATCCTTCCAGCGTGCCGCTTGAGGAACGCTGCCAGGTGGCGCGTGATGGCGGGATCACTGACATAGGGGAGTCCCATCTCGTGCAGGCCGGTGCGGGCGCCGCGCTGCGGCTCGGCGTCCCGCGGCACCAGAGGGAAGAAGCCGTCGAAGAGAAGCTGGCGGACATCGGCAGCGGTCAGGTTGGTGTGCAGCGCCCCGCCGACCACCGCCCGCCCCCGGCCCATCACGGTCACCGTATAGGAAGGGGGCGGCTCGGGGCCGAGCAAGGTTTCCTTGGCCTGTCGGCAGGCCTGGGTCAACAGGCCGTACTGGGCCGCATCGAGCCGGCCGGCGCCGGGCAGACGCGACTCGACGAACTTGGCCAACGCCAGGTCCATGTTATCGCCGCCCAACAGCAGGTGATCGCCGACCGCCAGCCGGACAAAGCCCAGCTCCCCCTGCTGCTCGACCGCCTGAATCAAGCTGAAGTCGCTGGTGCCGCCGCCGACATCAACGACCAGGCAGAGCGCCCCGGGCTTGAGCGCACCGGCCTCGGCCGCGGAGCGCGTCGCCAGCCAGCAGTAGAACGCCGCCTGCGGTTCCTCCAGGAGCGTCAGGTTTTCCAACCCGGCCTTCCGCGCCGCCTCGACCGTCAGGTTGCGGGCCACGTCGTCGAAGGAGGCCGGCACCGTCAGGACCACCGGCTGTTTCTCCAGGCGGTCCTCCTCCCGGCCGCGGGCCATGACATGGTTCCAGCTCTCAGCCAGGTGGCGCAGATAGCGGGCCGACACCTCGACCGGCGAGAGGCGCGGCACCTCGGGCGGGGCGCTCCAGGGGAGCAGGGCCGCGGTGCGATCCACGCCGGCATGACAGAGCCACGATTTGGCCGAGGTGGCCAGCCGGCCGGGGATGCGCGAGCCGTAGTTGCGGGCGAACTCCCCCACTGCGTAGTCACGGTCCGGCGCCCACGGCAAGGCGGTCGAGCCGGCCGGCAGGTCGTGCGGGCCCGGCAGATAAAGGAACGATGGCAGCAGCGGACGGTTCCCCAGTTCGCCAGGCGCCGTCAGCTGAGGAACGGCGAACGTCTGGATCTCCGGCCGGCCGTCGCGCGGCCGGCGCTGCAAATCGATGTAAGCCAGGGCGCTGTTGGTCGTCCCCAGGTCGATGCCGATGAGGTAGTGTGCCATGTTCGTCCGTAGTCCGTAGTCCGTAGTCCGTAGCCATCGTTGGTCGGATTCCTTCCACCTTCTCATGATACTGTTTCAGCGGCCCTCCCCACCATTGCTATGGACTACGGACTACGGACTACGGACTGATAATG
Organism: Gemmataceae bacterium; assembly: GCA_035575035.1. Taxonomy (GTDB): domain Bacteria; phylum Planctomycetota; class Planctomycetia; order Gemmatales; family Gemmataceae; genus DATLYH01. Next base: position 4,354 of record DATLYH010000057.1, on the reverse strand, counting down.
CCCTTGCCCGGCGGCGGGGAATGGTTACACTGCCGCCCCCATGTTTGACGGAGGAGGGGCGTGATGCAGGGAGAATGGAGAACCTGGCGGAGGCGGGCGGCCTGTCTGGCGGCGGCGGCGGTCCTGTTGCCCGGCAGCGGCTGTCTGCTGGTGGCGGCTGGTGCCGGTGCCGCGGCCGGCGGGGTGGGCTACGCCTATTACAAGGGGAAGGTCTGCCGAAGTTATCCCGCTAGCTACACGGACGTCTGGGCCGCCGCCCAGACCGCGCTGACCGAGCTCGGCCTGCCGCTGGAGAGCCTGGAGCAGGAGGCCGGCGGAGGAACGATCACCAGCCGTACCGCCGACGGCAGCCGGCTCCGCGTCTATGTGGAGGCGGAGCCAAGCCGCATCCCGGTAGAAGGGGTTTCGACCCGGGTCTGTGTGCGGGTGGCCACCTTCGGCGACGAGGCCCTCAGTCAGCGGCTGCTGGACCAGATCGGTTATCACCTGGTGCCTGTTCCTGGGACCGTGCCGGCAACGCCGGTGCCGCCGGCCGCGCGCTGGGCACCCCCAGCCACCCCCGTTCCGCCGCAGACCGCCCCGCCGCCGCTGCTGCCCCCGGAGCCCATCCCGGCTGAGACGCAGACATCTTCCCGGTGCGGCTAACGCCGCAGCGTCCAGTGCTCGACATCGGTGAAGATCAAAAGCGGGTCGATGTTGGTCGGCTTCAGGCCCTTGCGCAGGGCGATGCAGGTGTCAAGCTGCCACAGGGGGATGAGCAGCATCTTGCTCTGGACCAGGTCGTGAATCAGCCGGGTGTATTCCTGCACCTTCGGAAAATCGCGGTGCATCATGGCGGCGCGGAACCAGCGAACCAACTCGCCGTCGTCACGGTAGCCCAGGTAGTTGCTGCCGCCGCTCCTCCGGGCGTCCGGGCTCGGGTCGAACAGCGGCCAGAGCCAGTAGGCGTCGCTGGGGTAATCGTAATGGTAATAGGCCAGGTCGTAGCTGTGGTTCAGCTCGACGTCATCGCGCAGGCGATGCGGCTCCAACGCCTCCGGCTCAATGGTGATGCCTAGCTCGCTGGACAGGTGGGCGCACAGGAACTCCATCGCCTGCACCACTTGCGGATCGTCGTTAGGGAACTTCAGCGTCAGCTTTGATGGCAGCCCCTTCTTCGCTGCTTGTCCGATGAGTCCCTTCGCCTGGTCGGGCCGGTCGAGCGAGGGGATGCTCGGCTCGGCAGCCCAGGAGTCGGCCGGGTAGGGACCGGTCAGCGGCCGGTGGACCTCGACGCCTGGCCTGGGGCGGAAGAACTCGTCAAGCAGTTTCTGGCGCGGCACCGCCAGGCCCAACGCCCGGCGCAGATCCTGGTTTTGCAGAGCCGGCCGGCGGTGGTTGATCGCCAGGAAGTAGACCCGCCGGTTGGGCATCGGCGGCGGAACGACCACCCCCTCCACCTGCGCCACTTCCTGGACCTTCTTGGCCGGCAGGTCAAGCAGCAGGTCGAGCCGGCGCTGCTTGAAGTCGTGGACGGGGTCATTGCTCTTGACGAAGTGGATCTCGCGGATGAGCGGGAGGCCGCGGCGGCTGACCCGTCGGCCGTAGCTGGGGTTGGCGACAAAGACGGCGTAGGTGCGGCCGTCCTGCGTCATCTGGCCGTGGTACTGGTAGGGGCCGCTCCCCACCGGGTTGCGGGCGAATGGGGCGTGGTTCTTCCAGGTCAGGTCCGGCGGCAGGATCTTGAAGGTCATCAGCGAGAGCGGGTCGAGGAAACCCTGCCGCAAGAGGAGACTGACCTGGAAGGGGTCGCCGCCGAGATGCACCCCCTCGATCATCTCAGCCCACGACGGCCGGTAGCCGATCCAGCTCTTGTCCCGAAGCAAGTTCACGGTGCTGCGGACGTCAGCGCCGGTCACCTGCCGGCCGTCGGACCAGTAGGCGTCGCGGGCGATCTGGAACTGCCGGCCCATGGGGATCAGCCGCGGCCGGCCCTCCGCCAGGCCGGGCTCGTAACGCTGCCCCGTCTCCGGATCGTAGGTCAGTTTCACCAATCCCTCGAAGAGCAGCTCGACCGCCCAGCGCTCACTGTCGGTGCAGGCCGTTGCCGGAGACAACTCGACCGGCAGGTCGCGGACGCCGACGCGCAGGACAGAGTGGTATTTCTCCATCTTGATGCGGGCGTCGTACAGCCCGGGGAGTTGGGGCCAGAGGTCCTCGGCCTGGTGGAGCTTCTCCTGGGCCTCCTTGGTCCGGCCGCGGTTGGCCAGTTCCTTGGCCTCCGCGAAGAGCCGCTCCGCCTGGCGGCGCAAGCCCTCGCCGATGCGTTTGGCTGGGTTCAGTCCGGGGAACAGCTCGTTGAGCGTCTTCAACCGCTGCTGGACCAGGCGCGGCGTGTCTTCGCCGCCCGCCTTGAGCGTCTGGTCGATGATCCGGGTCAGCGGCACAGCGAGCAACTCGCGGTCTTCGGTCTGAGGATACCGGGCCACCATCTGCCGGGCCGCCGCGACCGCCGCATCCCAGTCGTTAGCGCGGGCCAGCTCTTCCAGATACCCGACTTCCACCTCCAACAGCTTCTTGCGGAGCGCCTTTTCCACCGACTCCCACTCCTTGCCCTGGCGCTGGCCCAGCACCCGGGCCGACTCGTGGAAGCGGACCACCGCCGTCAGGGTCTGCGCTGCCGCCTCCAGCATCTGACGGCGTGACAGATACCGCAGGTCTTGCTCCGGCAGACGGTCGTAGGGCTCCTTCAGAAAGTTCTCGACCTGGGTGATGGCGATTTGCTCATACGGCTCGATGCCGAGGATTTCGTGGGCGGCCAGGTTGCGCACCTGGGAACTCGGCGTCCCGTCGGAGCCGAGCCGACGCACCTTGATGGTGTCCTTGAACCGCGGCCTTGGGCCGACGTACTGAGGGATCGGCTCGATCTTGACGGGCGCGCCGGACTGCCTCATGGTGACGACATCGTGCGGCACGGCCAGGCTCAGGAACAGCTGGCGAAGAACCATATGGTTGGTCTGCCGGGCCGCGACGGCCAGCTCACCGGCCGGCTGACGCTGGCCGCCCGCCTCACCGGCCGGCGGAGTCGTATCTTTGGCCGCAGATTTCTCTGGGTCGCGCACCGGCTTGAGCTTGGGCGGGTTCGGGTCGTACTCTTCCGGCTTGGGCAGCTTCTTGGGCGGGTCCTGGGCCGGTACGCCGGCGAACCAGCCGCCGACGGCCACCACCAACATAGGCAGCACCAACCGGGCCAGGAGACGGGTTCGCGGGATGATGCTTGTGCTAGAGGTAGCGCGCATAGATGCGTCTCGCGGAGATGTCCGGATACCTGTTCCTCGATTATACCGCCACGCGACGACCGCGGTATACTATTGGTGCGCGTAGGGGAGGACTCGACGATGCGGCGATCGTTTGTCTGGGTGGGGGCCTTGCTGCTGGCTGTCGCGGGGTTGGCGGCCCAGCGGACGGAGGCGTTTATTACCACTCTGACACCGCTGCGCGGCATCCTGGCGGACAGCCAGTTCATCTTCACCGTCAAGGTGGATGCCCTCGACCCGGACCGGCCGTCGGTGGTCCTGATCGTTGATGAGGACCTCAAGGGGAAAGCGCCCTTCCGCCGGCTGCCCGTTAACCTGACCGGCGATCAGGCGGCCCAGAAGGCGAAACACCCCGCGCAGCTGCTCAAGCGGCTGGCCCCGAAGCTACCCTTGGTCGTCTTTGTCCGGCAGCGCGGCGACCGCTTCGACGCGCTGGCCTACACCAACGGCACCTGGTTCCAGATGGTCGGCCATCGGTCGAGTGATACCGACGCGGTGCGCTGGGCCTTCACCCACTGCGAGCCGTACCTGCGCCGCACCTTCAAGGGGACCACGGCCGAACTGCGGCAGGTGATCGGCGATGCCCTCGCCGGCAAGAAAACCCCACCCGAGCCGGACCCCCGGGAGCCGCCCGGTCTCGGCCCCGAGGTCCCGGAAAACGATGACGGCGGCACCAGGAAGGATGAACGGCCCGAGGCGGGAGGTTCTTTCCCTTCCTCGTTTCTCGCTCCTTGCTCCTCGTGCGGCCGAGGTCCGGTCTTCGCCGTCATTCCGACGGTGCTGGTCGGCGGGCCGGCCGCCATCCTGGCCATGCTCTTCCCCGCGCTGTTCGGCGGCCTCATTCTCCTGCTGCGGCGCTGGGCGGCGGTGCTGACCGTCGCCAGTCTGAACAGTACCCTGTTCCTGCTGCACGGCTGGCTGTACCCCTCGATTCGCGACCGCTGGTGGGGGACACCGGCAGCCCTGTGGGTTGCCATGACCCTGATCACCATAGCCGGCATCTTCTGGGCATGGCGGCGGCATCGGCGGGCCGTGCGTGCCGGCGAGGCCGGCCAACC
>DATLYH010000056.1:0-3847 GCA_035575035.1 Gemmataceae bacterium | reverse complement strand
ACAAGGGGGGGGGGGGTAAGGTGTATTGTCGCACGATGGCACGTTCGGACCCGGTCACTGCTCGCCAAATCACGTCTTGGACCGCGTCCGGGCCACATGAGTGGAGATGAGCTCATGAGCCAGCAGCACCGGCGAAACCTCCTGTCATCGTGGGTCAAGAAACTGTTCACGCCTCACCGACCAGCGCCAATTCGGCGCAAGCCCAGGCTAGAAGTGGAGCCGCTGGAGCCTCGCGAGATGCTTGCAGCCAACCCCGTCCTGGCGCTGGGGGCCGAGGCGGGACGGCCTCCGCTGGTTCGCGTCCTCGACCACCAGGGGACAACTATCCGTTCATTCGCCGCCTACGATGCTTCGGTTACCGGCGGGGTGCAGACGGCCCTGGCCGACCTGAATCGGGACGGCATCAACGACGTCGTCACCGCCCCTGGTCCAGGCGCCAGCCCGCTGGTCAAGGTCTGGGACGGAGCGACTGGGTCGCTGCTGAGCCAGTTTTTGGCGTATGACCCCGCCTTCCGCGGCGGCGTGCATCTGGCCGCGGGCGACATCGGCCACGGCGAGGTCGGCATCGTCGCCGGCACCGCTGCGGGCAGCAGCGCCCAGGTGCGGGTCTTCACCAGCGCGGGTGTGCTGCGCCGGAGCATCGATGTAGACGCCACGTCGTTCACCGGCGGGGTGCGGGTGGCCCTGGGGTATGGAGCCAACGGCAACGCGGTGGTGTTCGCGGCCCCCGGTCCTGGGGATACTCCGCAGGTCAAGAGCTTCGAGGTGCGTTCGGGTCGGGAGTTGGCCAGCTTCACGGCCTACGCCCCAACCATGACCGGCGGGGTGTGGATCGCGGCTGGCGACCTGACGGGCGACGGCGTGAGTGAGATTGTCACCGGGACCGGGCCGGGGTACGCGCCGCAGGTAAGGGTGTTCAGCGGCACGGGCCGGGCGTTGACGGAGTTTGTCGCGGCCGCGGCGGCGGATCGCAACGGCGTGTTGGTCGGGGTGGTGAGCGACCGCGGCGGCGGGCCGACGATTGCCGCGCTGGTCGGCAGCGCCGGCCGCAGGCAGGTGCGGCTGTTCGATCCCCACGCGAGCGGCACCCCCGCCCCCCTCGCCTCGTTCCGCGCGGCCGGAGCCGGGACGCTGGCGACCCCGGGGGATCGCTCCGAGGTCAAGCGCTTCGACGCGGCCAGCCCGATCCCGCGCGTTCTATGGCAACCGTTCCGGCACCGCGCGGCGGGCGTGTTGGCGAACGGCTACTCGGCGTTCCCGGTTCGCTACGGCGACGGGGTGGTCCATTTCCGGGAGGCAGACCTGGCCGGCGACGGCTTCGGCACCTCCTGGGGCGTAACGCGCAGCTGGACCAACGAGGGGGCGTACAGCCAGGGGCAGAACGTCGGCCGCGGCTGGATCATCGCCGAGACGCCGTCGCTGATCCGGGAAATCGATCCCTCGTCGGGCGCCGAAGTCTTGACCGTCGTGACCAGCGGTACGACCAACCGCGTCTTCGATCAGCAGCCCGACGGGTCCTACGTCGGCCGTAGTGGCATTCTCGAGACGCTCGCCTACGAGGCGGCGACCGGCCAATACCAGTTGACCGGCCCGGACGGCACCCGGCTCTGGTTCTGGGACTTCGACCCGGCCAGGCCGGCCCAGCAGCAGGGCCAGTTCCTCCGGCTCGAAGACCCGAAGGGGAACGTCACCGAGGTGACGTCGCTCCTGGGCGACGGGCGCATCGGCGAGGTGCAGCGCTCGGCCCCCGCGAACGGCTCGACCGTGACCGAGTCGTACCTGTTCACCTACGTGACCGGCGGGGTTAATGACGGGCTGATCGCCTCGATCACCCAACGCCGCCGGGTCGGTGCTGGGTCGTGGAGCACCGTGCGGAAGGCCGAGTACGTCTACTACGACGGCGTCGAGCCGCACGGCAGCGCCGGTGACTTGAAGAAAGTCGTGGTCAAGGACGCCGCGGACGCCGTCCTCGAGACCAGCTATTACCGCTATTACGTGGCCGGGGAGAGCAACGGCTACGAAGGCGGGTTGAAGTTCGTCTTCACACCCCAGGCTTATGCCCGGCTGGCGGCAAACGTGACCGATCCGGAGTCGGCGACCGACGCGCAGATCGCCCCCTACGCCGACCACTACTTCGAGTACGACGACCAGTTCCGCGTCACCAAGGAAATCGCCGCCGCAGCCGGGGATGATGACTCTGGCGGGCGCGGCACCTTCACCTTCAGCTATACGGCCAACGAGAACCCGATCCCGATTGGCGAGCCCAACGCCTGGCTGGTCAAGACGGTCGAGACGCTGCCGGACGGCAATCAGAACATCGTCTACACCAATGCGGCCCGGCAGGTGATGCTGCGGGTGTTCAAAGACACGGCGACCGGCCAGGAGTGGCGCACCTTCTATCAATACGATGCGGACGGGAGGTTGATCCTGGCGGCCAACCCGTCCGCGGTGACCGGTTACGACGAGTCGTTCACGGACCTGCTGAACAACCAGTATGGTGACTACCAGTATCTGGCTGATGCCACCGGGCTGGTGACGACCTGGACGTTCGGGTTGACGACCACGGCCACGGAGACAACACCGGGTGACGCCGCCGGCCGCCTCAAGCAGGTAGCCATCCAGCGTGGCGAGTTCGGCCTGCCGGTGCCGCAGCTCGGCGTGACCTACATCCACCGTCCGGTCAGCGGGGTGGAATTGTTCTTCAAGGCCGGCATCACGGCCTACCGCAACGACGACGGGAGCGGGGCGCAAACGACGACCTTCACCTACACCTGGCAGGGGAGCACGGCCCAGCCGGAATCGATCACGGTGACGTTGCCTGCGGTGCCTGTTGAGCAAAACGGCTCGGGCACAGCCACGACGTTGACCACGGTGTTCGACGCTTTCGGCCGTCCGATCTGGCAGAAGGACGGCGGCGGGTTCCTCACCTACATCGAGTATGACCAGGCCACCGGGGCGGTCCTCAAACACATCCAGGACGTGGACACCACCCAGACCTCGACCTTCACCAACTTGCCCAGCGGTTGGACCACGCCGGCGGGCGGCGGCCTGCACCTGACGACGACCTACGAGGTGGACGCCCTCGGCCGCGTGACCAAGAAGGTGCATCCCAATGGCCGGGTCGATTACTTCACCTACAACGACGTGACCCGGGAAGTCCGTACCTACGCCGGCTGGGACGCGGCCGGCAATCTGCCGACCGGGCCGACCCAGGTGGTGCGTGCCGACTGGGCCGGCGGCTACGTCGAGACCCTGACGATGTCGGCGACGCCCGCGGTCAGCGGCGGCCGGCCCACGGGGACAGAAGCGATTGACGTCCTGCAGACCCTGTCCCGCAGTTACACCAATGCGGGCGGGCAGGTGATCTACACCGATGCCTACTTCAACCTGGCCGGACTGACCTACAGCACCGCGCCGAACCTGGGCACGGCAAACACCCACTTCTACCGCACTGAGTTCGGCTACGATGCCGCCGGCCGGCTCGACCGCACGGTGTCACCGAGTGGCACCATCTATCGGGACGTGTATGACGCTTTGGGCCGGCTGATGAGCCAGTGGGTTGGCCTGGATGACACCCCGGAGGCGGGCACCTGGTCGCCGAATAATACCGCAGGCACCGATCTGGTGAAGGTGGGCGAGTACGAGTACGACAACGGCGGCGTTGGTGACGGCAACCTGACCAAAATCACCCAGTACCCCGGCCTCGGCGCCGCCCCGCGGGTGACGCAGACTTGGCACGACTGGCGCAACCGCGCGGTGGCAGTAAAGTCCGGCGTCGCGGCGAGCGAGTCCGAGGACGTGAACCGGCCCCTGGTCTACGTCGAGTACGACAACCTGGGACAGGCGG
>DATLYH010000055.1:0-13996 GCA_035575035.1 Gemmataceae bacterium | reverse complement strand
CCCGCCGTTGGCGCTGAAGGCGCCGCCGTGGCTTACGGTGACCAGGAGACCCGCGAGCTGATGATGGACCTGGAGAGCCTCTTCGCCCGCGGCTGGAGCAACGAGCGCATCGCGGCGGAGTTGAAACTGTCTGTCAAGGATGTCGCTTATTTGCGACGGCGGTTTGTGGATACGGATGAAGCTGCCTCCGCGTAACCCAGGAGGACACACGCCAGCCCGCCCGCCCTGCCCGTCTGCCAGATGGCCCCCCCCCAAGATGGACACCCCCCAAGATGGACACCGCGCCTAGGAAAGGTGTCCATCTTGGTGTCCATCTGGAGAAAACCCGCGTCTTTCCTTGATTTTTTCCAGATGGACACCCACATGGACAGTGTCCATCTTGGTGTCCATCTTGGCTGCCCCTGGTTGTCTGACTGCCCGCCTTTCGCGCCAGGGGACCTTGCCCGCCTCCCCCCCCCCGGCGTCTTGCGCCTCTCGCTGTTATGAAATAGCGCTCACGTCTTTTCCTAACGCGTAGGGGCAGAAAGGAGGCGCAGCATGTCCAAGAGCGACTGGGTTAGAGTAAACCGGCACGCTCCTTGCCCGATTTGCGGGAAATCGGATTGGTGTATGGTTGCCAGGGATGGGTCGGCAATCATTTGCCCCCGTACTCCCAGCCCTTACGTAGCAGGGGACGCTGGCTACCTCCATCTCCTGAAGGGGCACACAAGGCCGCCGGGGCACGGGGCCACTGTCGATCTGGGCGGAAGTGGACCCTGCCGGGATTGGGACAAGCTGCACCGCCAGCTTCGGCGGGCCGCGGATGCTGGCGTTCTCCACCGCGAAGGCCGGCGTTTGGGCGTTTCCGTTGTTTCCCTTCTACGCCTGGAAGCAGGTTGGATAGCCGAGTATAGCGCCCTGACCTTCCCCATGCGAAACCCCGAGGGCGCAATCATCGGCATTCGCCTTCGGTTCCCCGACGGCACCAAGCGCGCCATCAGGGGATCGAAGGAGGGGCTGTTCCTTCCGGCTGATCTTCTCAACCCCACGAATCCTATCGACCGTCTGCTGATCGTTGAAGGGCCGACGGACGCGGCGGCCCTCCTTGATCTGGCTTACGACTACGTCATTGGCCGGCCGAGCTGCACTGGCGGCGTGAAACACCTGGTGCAGTGGTGCAGACGACACCAGCCCCAGGAGGCGGTCATCGTCGCAGACGGCGATGAGCCCGGCCAGCGCGGTGCTGAGCGGCTTGCTCGGGAACTCCTCCTGTACGTCCCCCAGATTCGAGTGGTTGTGCCGACTCAGCATAAGGACGTGAGGGAGTTCCGCCGTAGGGGTGGAACCCGCGAAATCTTCGAGGAAGCCATCGCCGGGGCGCCGGCACGCCGTCTGGTTGTCACCGTTGGCACGCCCGACGACGCAACCAGCCCCCACCGCCACCCCCCCCCCAATGAGGGGCAAGACGGGGCCGCCGTTATGAAATAGTCGAGCCGCTATTTCATGACGCGTAGGTGGGGGAGGCAAAATTCGGGAGGAGCAGGAGCAGATGGAAAGTTTGACACTGCATATCGACAAGCTGCGCGGCGGCCAGGCGAGGGTGTCCGTCCGTCTGGGCGGTCGTCTGATTTTCGTCGATATCCTCAACCCTGCAAGTGCAAACGAGCGCGCGGCCTGCATCGCGGCACTGATTCGGAGATACCCGGCCCTGGGGACGACAGCTGACACCATCGATGAGCAGCTGCTTGTCGCGAGCGTGGACAGTACACCTGCCAGCAGCGCTACCGCCGGGCCAGCCGTCGAGTGCTTCGCCAACATTCGGCCGGAATCAATTGATTGGCTTTGGCAGAATCGAATCCCGGTCGGCCGTCTCACGCTTATCGCCGGCCGACCCGGCGAGGGCAAAAGCTTTCTAACACTTGATATGGCGTCGCGCGTGTCCACGGGGACCCCCTGGCCCGACGGCGCGACGTGCCAATCGGGAGGTGTCCTCCTCCTGTGCCAAGAGGACGACCCGGCTGATACCGTCCGCCCCCGCTTGGACGCACACCTGGCGGATGTCAGCCGAATTCACCTGCTGCGCGGTTCGCGTACTCAGGGGGGTGTCCAACCGATCGCGCTGGCTGATGTTGACATCATCGAGGGGGCCATAGAGCAAATTCCCGGCTGCCGGCTGGTGGTTGTGGACCCGTTGGGCAGCTACCTGGGAGGCCGGGTGGACATGCACAAGGACAATGAGGTACGCTTTGTGCTCGCGCCTCTCGCCGCCCTGGCTCGTCGGCACCGGGTGGCAGTAGTCATCGTCGTCCACGCCCGCAAAGCCCCGGCAACGCACGCCGATGATGGTGTTTTGGGGTCGAGGGGTTTTGTGGGCGTAGCCAGAGCGGTTTGGCATGTCGTTCGAGACCCCGAGAACCGAAGGCGTCGGTTGTTTCTGCCGGGCAAAAACAACCTTGCCGAGGCGACGACGGGCTTGGCCTTTTCCATCTCCTGCTCACCCCCGCGGGTGATATGGGAGCCGGAGCCGATTAGCCGGACAGCCGACGAGGTTGCCGCCGCCAGCGCCAACGCCGGCCGGCCGGCCGCCGCCTTCGCTGAAAAAATTGCTTTTCTCCGGGGGCTTCTGGCGGATGGCCCACGCCCGGCCGCTGAGGTTCAACAAAAATGGCAGCAAGCGGGCCTCGGGAGTTCCAAAACACTGTACCGGGCCAAGGAGGCCGCGGGGATTACCTCGGACCGATCCGGCTCTGCTGGCGGCTGGCGGTGGCGTCTCCCTGACCCCCCCCCTCCCCGGAGCCCCGACGGGGGGGGGGAGGTGTCAGACGACCACATGGACACCAAGATGGACAGTGTCCATCTTGGTGTCCATCTTGGAAAAAGCGAGGAATCGCAAGGACTTACGTCAACTTTTTCGAAGATGGACAGTTCTCCTAGAGAAGGTGTCCATCTTGAGAGTGACCATCTTGGAGGCGACGCGCCCACCCCCTCCGGTTGGAGCGATTGGGTATGTCCGAACGAACCGCCACCAACTTGTTAGCCGATTTACGATCCCGTGGGATTGAACTGGAGACGGACGGCCGACGGCTCCGCTGGCGGCCAGCCTTCCTGGTGTCGGCTCCCTTGGCCGCCCGCATTCAGGCTGAGGCCGCCGCCCTCATCCAGCTGCTCCAGGCACCCAGTCAGCTGCCCCAGTGCCCCCAGTGCAGCTGGCCCCTCGATTCCAAGCGGCGCTGTGTGAAGTGTTTCGACCGGCTGTGCGAGAGTTGCAGCCGGCTGACCGGCAGTTATTTTGTGGCCCTCTGTTTGCGTTGTCACCGCTGGGGAGACACGGAGGGCCGCCGGACACCGGAGTGATCCTCTGAGAAAGGAGAACGACGATGACCATTCCTTGGCGTGATCAGTTACGATTGCTGGTGTCGTTTCGCCGCCGGCGGGAACCACAGCGGCAGGCGGACTACCGCTGGCTGGTAGAGGTGCTCACCTTTGGGGAGATTGTCCCCCACCAGGACATGGACGCCATCCTGGCGGATGCCGGCCGCACCGTGGGCGACCTGGTTGTGGACTTGCTGCTGGAGGAGTGGAAACAGCAGCAACGGTCCCCCAGCCGCCCCACAGCCCAACGACCCTCCCGCCACCCCCCGCTGGACAACTCCCCTCTGCTGCCGTTGCTGGATCGACTGCTGGGGGATCAGCCCAGCTGGGAAGGCACGGCGACGGAGTTGTTGGCTGGGCTAGAGCAGCTCGCTGATGATGCGACCCGGCATGGGAAGGACTGGCCCCGGTCCCCCCGTGAATTGGCTGGCGACCTCCGCCGGCTGGCCCCCCATCTGCGGAAGACAGCCCGCCTGGAGGTTGAGTTCTTTCGGCGGGGCCGCGATCGCACCCGCATCATCATGCTGACCCGCTCTGCCGCCGCTGCCCCACCAGGTGCATCGGAGCAAGCTACGACCGACCAATCCGCCTGAGCAGGAACAGTCCCCCGTCCGGACAGAGCTTCTGTTTGGTGTGTCTACCCAATCGGAGGATCGTTATGCTGGACCGCTTCGATCTGCGTGTGACCAAATGCCGCCGCCTTCAGCCGGAAGGCATCGAATTGACCATCGAAGTCCGCCGCAAGCCCATTGTGAAGGTCCACAACGGGCATCCGGGAGATAATCCCCCCGACTCAGCCCACAACCTCAAGGTGGTGGCTCATGATCCATGCAACAACCGCTCGTGATAAGGAGGAAATCGCATGGGGCACTTGCTAGATGCTTTTCGCAAAGGTGTTGCGAACGCGAGAGTTGCATCAAAGCGGCCTCCCGCCGCTTCGGGGGTGAAGCACGCCCCCACAACAATAGCCGAGGCCCAGGTGCGGGACATCGAAGCTGCCTGCCAACGCATCCGGCAAGCTCTGGCCCATGTTCCGCCGGCCGAGCACCTGACGGCCTACCGCCTGCTGGTCCGCCTGGCCGATGCCACAGCCCTGATGGAACAGCTGGCCGATGACTTCGAACGTGTCTGGAATGCATGATCAAGCATCTCACACGGTGTGTGATGCTAACGTTAACCTTCGGAGGTGTATCACATGAAACCCCTTCAGCAACACCCAACTCAGGACGTGATGATCGGCGACATCGTAGTCTGGCATCCGCCGGGAGCATCTCGGGATGAGCCGGGCTACCCGGCCTTCGTCGTCGCCATCAGCCAGTTTGGCTCCCTCTGTGTGCGAATCCTTAATACCCTCGATGCTGCACCCCTTATTCGTGACGGCGTGCTTCACATCAGCCATCCCCGCGCCCGTGATCCTGAGTATGCCACCGACGGCTTTTGGTCCCATCATCCGCGCCATGCCGAACTGGCCAATCTCCGCGATCGTCTGCAACAGGTGGAACTGCTGCTTAACAACCTCGTGGAGCAGCTGGCCTTGGTCAAGGAGGAGGCATGAACCACAGCTACCCTCAGCCCGGCGACCTCGTATTGTGGGTACGCCGCCACGATGAACCGTTTGTCTTCCCCGCCTTTGTGCTCCGAGTCAACGCCCATGACGATTCCCTGGAGCTGCTGGCCTTGACCGGAACGGGCCTCTACAACCCCTCGCGCGTGCTTCCCTTGGAGAAGGCCGCCTTGCCGCATGCCCGTGAGTTACGCAGCGAGGGATGGTGGAAGCCCCATCCGCTCTACGAAGGGAGTAGGGAATAGGGAGTGGGGAATAGGGAACAGGTCGCACAACATTGTTATTCCCTACTCCCTACTCCCGATTCCCTCAATGGTTCGTTAGTCTCTCGTGATTGCCGAAAGGAGTTAACACATGGGTTACAAACGTCCGTTGATTGGTGATGTGGTTTGGTTTTTCGCCGATGACCAGAGCACGCCACGGCCAGCCATGATCACAGACGTGAACGCCGATGGCTCGGTGTTGCTGCATGTGGTCAATCCGTACTCCGACTACTGGCATCGGGTAGACGATGTGCGGCATGAACGCGATGCCAACCGCACGGCCCGGGAGTATTGGACTTACCGCGAGGCGTGATAGAATGAACACCGAGGGACTGTCGGCGAGCCAGAAAAACTGAGTGTCCGCCTCGTGGGAGCGAGCGCCGGCAGTCCCTCCTCCTTTTGGGTTCTCCCTTGGCCCGGTTGCCCCGGGGGTGCGTAACCCCCGGGGCGCATAACCCCCTGACCGCCGATCACCGAGGTTGACATGGACCGCCTGGCCCACATGCTGCGAGCAGCTCTGGCCCCCTCTCCGCCGGCTGAACCGGACCTGGCCGCCGGCTTGCTGAATGCCCTCCGCCGTGGCACATCTACCCCGTCCCCCGCCTCAGCCCCCGTCCCCCGAGTGGGCGTGCGTCTGCCGCCTCCGGGCCAGCTGGACCCCGCAACCCAACGGCGGCTCCAAGCCTTTGTGGATGCCTCGGTCCGGGGCCAATTCCCTGATCCGGTGAACGAATACCTCGCCGGACTCTACGATCGCAACGGCCTGGCCGGCTGGAAAGCCGTGTTCGACCTCATCAACGCCGGCGTCCCCATAGTGTAAAGGGGCCAGCATACCCCCACCACACCAGGGATATACCCCATCACCAGGAGATATACCCTACCACCAGGGGATATACCCACCAGAACAAACGCTGCCCTGTGGACACATTTCCACACCCCCTCATAAAAGCCACGCCAAGGCCCCTAGCAGCCCCTCAGACGCGTCCAAAACACCAGAGTACCCCTCCACCTATCCCAACCACGCCGAACACGTCCTAAAGCCCGCCAGAGGCCGTAGAAACCAAATTCCCACCAGGGAACGAATGTTCACTAAGCGGGTGAACATTCAAGGAGCAAATGTTCACTATTCCAGTGAACATTCGCCCGAAAGGGGTAAACTGTACTTTTTAGTAAAGAGTTTCCCCACGGCGAAGAGATGCGATTGCCCCTCCCCCTGGATTCCCCGTAGTCTGCGCAGTCTGCGTAATCTGCTTAATCTGCGGAGTTGCCGCCTCCGTGTGGTTATCGGGGGTGTTGGTTCTTCGGGTGGAGTCGGCGGAGTCGGCGGCTGGCTTGGGCGACCACGGCGAGAATCCGCTGACGGGTGCGTCCTAGTGGTCCACCACTATCGAAGTGATGGGTAAAGTCTTATGGAGCTTGATGCGAGCATCCGCCGTAGTCAAGTGCCCTTTCACCGCCACCGGCCGCCAGCTCCGCAGCGGCTCGGAAATCAGGAACAGGTTGGCCGTGCCGTGGCGGACATACTCGTAGTCGCCTCGCCTCGGCTGGCCCGGCTCGGCCGGGAGCGGCTTCACCACCGCGCCGATCAACTGCTTGCTCTTCTCGTCCAGGCAGACCCGGGGGCGCTTCGGGTCATAGGGGCGGTGGTAGACTTCCAGGACGTCCGCCATCTGGCAGACGAACGCGGCGTCGGCCTCCGGCGGGATGCACCCCTGCTCCTTCCGCCACGGCTTCAGCTCGTTTTGTTTAGCCCCCACCGGACCGTCTCGTCGGAGACGGCGTCCACGACCTCCAGCTCGACCAGCCGGTCGGCCAGCAGTGGGCGGGTCCACGCCTTGCGCCCTTCCGAGGCGCGGAGCAGGCGCGGGCGATCAGGCGGGCCTCGGCCCGGCCAGCGAGCTTGCGCGGGCGACGGGGGCACTGTTGCGGGTTGCGCCCCAAGGCGGCCTCCAGCCCCTCTGCGACAGTCCCGGCGGGGCCGGCATCAGCCTGGTCGGCCTGGAGGAGGATGCGAGCTTTCCGTCGAACCAGGAACGAAAAACACAAATGCTTCCCGGCATCAGCCTGGTCGGCCTGGAGGAGGATGCGGCCTTGGGGCTCTCAAGCAGCAGGGCTGCCCATTCCCGCTTCCGGCGATACGCCTGAATGGGTTCACGTGGCTAGAGACGGTGGAAGACATCCTCCCCTGCGAGGCGGTTGCTCAACCAACCCGGACACCAGTACTGCCAGGACCATCATTCAAATACCGCGGCATCAGCCCCTCCCCTATCCCGCAATCAGAAACCCTTAATGTAGAATCGCTTAGAGCAATTTCGTCGATTGGGGAAAAAATTTTCTTGACATTGGTAGGGAAAGGGTTTAATTCCTTTCTTCCCCTCCTCCCGGATGGTCAACTCTGTCGGGAGGTGGGACGGTCGGTGAACAAGTTCCAGCGACCGCCCCCACAGCTGTACCTCTCGGAATCAGCCCCTTCGAGGGATAGGAAGAGGCAAGGCCTGCGGTCGATTAGGAACCGCTGGGCCTCGTGCCCAAGATGCAGGAAGCGTCGGGCAGGGATAGCCTCGGGCGTGGATCGGCCGGATGCCCATCCCGCTGGTTCCTCTCCTACACCGACAAACTCCTCCCATGACCTGGAGGCGGTGCTTTTGGCTGACCCGGTTCACCCCTTACTCCCAGAAACCCCTTCGGAAGGCAAAACGGCCTGGCCGCCGGCTGCTGGATGCCGAAGCGCTGGAACCACGCCTGACGGTCAGTGACCAAATCGGCCCCTATTTGGCCTTGACTGCCCTGTCCCTGGGTGAAGACCTCCCCGACACGTTACTACCTGACTCATCCGAGCGCGACCGCCCTGTGTCCGCCGTGCTCGCTTCGATAGACCGGATCGTCCCTCCCATTGCCGGCCCGGTCGAGTTGAGACCGCCGGCCGAAGTCCGCACCGTCACGCCCCAGCAGCCGACGCAAGCACCTCCTCCGGAGGGGATCGCTGCGCCGGAGAACAACGACGCCCTGTTCCGGGCGATCCTCAGCGGCAGCGATTTCTTTGCCGACGTGCTCTCCACCAACTCGGTGAGGCCGGCTCCGCTCCTTGCTAATGGGCCAGCCCTCCCCCTCGCTGCTTTCAGCGGTATTTGGACCGCAGCGGCCAGCCCAGGGGTGGCCCCGGCAGCCAACGCGGTCCCCCCACCGCCCCTCCCCGGGACGCAGGCCAATGGCCCGACCAACGACCCGGCGGCGCTGGCGGCTTTCGCCGGGCAACCCCTGGCGGCGGGTACAATCGGCGGGCTCGGTGCGGGGCTGCTGGCCCGCTCGCAGGAAGGCAAACAGCAGGAGTTCCCCCGGTCCAGCCCGGAGGGCGTCAGCAGCTTTGGTCTGTCCAGCGGCGGCGACTGCGGTGCCTCTGTGCCGGTCGGCTGGGTCCTGGAGGACGGAGGCGTCGCCGAGTTGGTCACTGAGGGCATCGGCTATGCCGGCTCCCGCATCACGCCGACTGAAGGCACGTTCATGCTTCGGCTGAGCACCCAGGGGAGTACCCCAACCGACACCTACACCAACGACCAAGGTGAGCCAGGTACAGCCGGCACTATCGTACGCAGCCCGACCGCCCAGTTGGCCGCCGGCACTGTGGTCTCCCTGGATTGGTACTTCACCACCGATGACTACATCCCGTACCACGATTTCGCCCTAGGGATGGTGAGCGGCAACCAACTCTTCCGCTTCACGCTGCACCATAGCGAGGACCCGGACACCAACTATGACAGCGGCTGGCACTCGGCCAGCTGGACAGTGCCCACTACCGGCGAATATCAGTTGGTGCTAGTGGTGTCCGACGAAGGCGACGAAGTGGTGGACACCGACCTGTACCTTGACCGTGTGACCGGCTTTTCCTTCGACGACACCATCCGGCCTTGTGTGACGATCGCGGCAACCGACCCGGATGCGGCCGAAGCCGGCCCCGACCCCGGCCTGTTCACCGTCTACCGGACCGGCCCGACCACCACCGACCTTACCGTGAATTACACGGTGGGCGGCACGGCGTCGCGCAGCGACTATCAAGAGGTTCTGTCCGGTAGCGTGACCATCCCCGCCGGCGCTGCTGAGGCCACGATACCCCTCACACCGGTGGACGACGATCTGGGCGAAGCGGATGAGACGGTCGTACTCACTCTGACCAGCGGGACGGACTACGTGGTGGGGAATCCTGACAGCGCTACTGTTACTATCGCTAATGATGATGTCACGGTGACGGTCAGCGCCACCGACCCAGTCGCCGCGGAGGAGGGGCTGGACCCTGGCCAGTTCACTGTCACCCGCACCGGCCCCACCGACCTGGACCTGGTGGTGTCGCTTGTCATCGGCGGCACGGCGGGCGACCCCGACGACTATTCCCTGAGCAATTACCCGGTCACCATCCCAGCCGGCTTCTCCTCCACGACCTTCGACGTCCTCCCCGTGGACGACGACTTGGCCGAGGGGGACGAGACGGTCACCGCCCGTGTCAGCGGCACTGGCGACCCCGCGATCGACGGCTACACCTTTGACCCCGAGGACGAGGCGGTCGTGACCATCCGCGACAACGAGCCGACCGTTACGCTGTATGCTTCCGACCCCGAGGCCACCGAGCCAGCCAGCGGGCCAGCCGACGATACCGGTGCGTGGACCGTCGAACGGACCGGCAGCACAGCGGAACCACTGACCGTCTCCTACATCGTGGATGCCGACAGCACGGCCACGGAGGGGACCGACTACGCCCCCCTCAGCCGCCTGGTCACCATCCCTGCCGGCGAAAACCGGGCCACCATTCTGTTGGACCCGCTGGCCGACAGCGACGGCCTGGAGGGGGATGAGACTGTCACATTGGTGCTGCAACCCGGCAGCGATTACACCGTTGGGGAGCCTGACCGCGGCACCGTAACCATCCACCCCCTCAGCGTCAGCGTCACGGCCAGTGTCCCCACGACCTACGAGCGGCCGGGTGCCGCTCCCGGCGCGTTCACCTTCACGCGTAGTGGTGGTCTGAACAGCACTCTGACCGTCACCTACCGCCTGGGCGGCACCGCTACCCCCGGCGCAGACTACGACGCCACGCCCCTGAGCGGCAGCATCACCTTTAACCCGTCCGAGCAGAGCAAGGTTGTCCCCGTGGCCCCACTGGAGGATGCCCTGACCGAGGGGAACGAAACGGTGACGGTGACCCTGGAGCCTGGTTCCGGCTATGCTCTCGCCGGGGAAGCAACTGCCACCGTGACCATAGTCGATACCATCGTTACCCTCACCGCCTCCCCAGATACGACCACGGAAGGGGGCATTTCCCCGGGAACCTTTATGGTCAGCCGCCAGGGGGACTTCGCGGAGCCGTTGGCCGTTACCTACACGCTTCGTGGCCTGGCGATCAATGGTTGGGATTACCGGCCGCTGGAGGGCGCGGTGACCCTTCCGGCGGGAGCGGCCAGCGCGGCCTTCGACGTGGTGGCGCTGCGCGATGGCCTCGTGGAGGGGGACGAGGACGTCGTGGCCGCGCTCCAGCCGTTCGGCAACCACTACGAGGTAGGCACGCCGGGCACGGCCACGGTTCTCATCCGCGACGCCGACCAGGGGGACGGTACCGTTGTGGTGGAGCGGCGCACCTGGGACCCACTGGCTGGGCTGGGGTGGGAGCAGACCGGCAACGTCCGCCTGATGCACGGTCTTGACCTGGACAACAGCCCCGGCACCAGCCAGTCGCTCGACCCGGCGTTGGTCTACAATTCCGATAGCGTGACGGTCCGACCGATCTTCCACGTGTCCATCCCCAGCAACCCCCTGGTGGCGCTGCCACCGCAAATCGTTGTCGAGCTGACCTGGGATGCGGGCGGTCCCCGCGAGCAGGTGGCAACGCGGACTTTCTCCACCAGCGGTTTCCTGCCGGGGCAGGTCTTCACCGCCGCCATCCAGACCGATCTGCCGGTAGAACAGACAGGGCGTTACCGCTGGCGGGTGCGGGTCACCCTTGACTACCCCGAGCCGCAGACCGACCCGGTCGCCACGACCTACGGCAGCGACTTCGTGGTGGTCCAGGACGACAGCCCCTACGGGGCCGGCTGGACCTTCGCGATGCTGGACCGGCTGTACGATATCCCGGCGCTGGAGGCGCTGGAAGACCCGGGCAACCCAGGGCAGGGCTGGCCGGCCGAGGTGGGCGGCAAGCTACGGGCCTACGGCACCGGCGGCTGGCGCTTCTACGCGGACAACGGCGACGGCACCTTCGCCAGCCCGGCGGGGGACAGCGGCCGGCTGGTCTTCGACGCCGGGGTGGGGGCCTATCGCTACACCAGCGCCGATGGCCAGCGTTGGTGGTTCAATGCAGCGGGACTGCAAACGGCCTGGGAGAGCGCCGACGGACAGGCGGGGACCACCTACACCTATGCCGATGCCGATGGCGACGGCGCGTTCGACGATCTGATCGCGGCCACGGCCATTGACGGGGCCGTGGCCGGCTTTACCTACGTCGGTGGCCGGCTGACCGGGATTGACGGCGTGGCCGGCCATAACTGGCTGTTGAGCCACACCGGGCTGGCGTTGACCGGTATCACCAACCCCGACGGCGGTGTCCGGGCCTTGGGCTACAACGCCCAGTTGAAGCTGACCGGCGTGGTTGATGCCGGCTACTACACTCAAGCCTGGAGCTACGGCGCCGATGGCGCCGCCCGCAGTTATCGCGTTGGGCAGGACCCGGCGACCCAATTGACGCCGGCCGCCGTCTTCGGGCTGGCCGGGCTGGCCCTCGGCCTGCCGCGGGCGGTGGTGACCGACCCTCGCGGCTCTTCCAGCGCCTGGCTGCTGGACCAGCGTGGCCGACCGCTGCTGCACCTCGATGCGGCCGGGCAACCGTGGCGCTGGCAACGCGACCCCAGCACCACTTACGTAACCGCCTTCTCCGATCCCCTCGGCCGGACCGTCACCTACCAGCGGGACGCCCTCGGCCACGTGCTGGCGGAGACCTTCCCCGACGGCACCACTCGCCGCTATACCTGGGCCAACGTCGGCACCGCCGACCGGCCACGCTGGCGGCCAACCAGTTTCACCAACGAACGCAACTTCACCTGGAATTACGGCTACGATCCCGGGGGGCACCTGACCAGCGTGGACGACCCGACGACCAACCTGCCGACGGTCTACACCTACTACCCCAGCGGGCTGCTGGAGACGGTCACCGATCCCCGTCGGGTGGTTACCCGCTACCGGTATGACGCACAACGCCGGCTCAGCCGGATCATCGCCGCGGACAATGCTCCGAACACCCGGACCTGGACCGACCTCACCTACGACGCGGCCGGGAATATCGCCACGGTGACCGACGGGCTGGCGGACGATCCTGCCTACGCCCACCCGAGCACGACCGCTTTCCTCTACGACCCCCTGGACCGGCCGACGGTGGTAACCGAGGGGTACGGCACGGCGTTGGCCCGGGACACCGTGATCGACTACGACCCGGCCGGCTTCGTGACACAGGTGCAGGCGGCCGGGCAAGCCACCGCCTATGCCTATGACCGTGCCGGCCGGCCGACGCAGGTAGTTGAGGCGTCCGGCAGCGGGATGGCGCAGACGACGGTGCTGACCTACGATGCGGCCGGCAATGTGGCGACGGTGCTGGCCCCGGGCGGGTTGCTGGCACGCTACGTCTACGACGAACGGAACCAGGTGACCTTCCAGACGGCGGCGGAGGGGACGCCGGCAGCAGTGGCCACCCGCTTCGGTTACGACGCGGCGGGCCGCCCGGTCTGGCAGGTTGATTCCCAAGGGATGATGACCGTCTGGCAGTATGACCGCCGCGATCGGGTAACGGCCCGGATCGAGGCCTCGGGGGTGACCGGGCTGGCGCAACTCTGGCAGTACGGCTACGACGCCGCCGGGAACCGGACGGCCCAGACCGACCCGCTGGCCCATACCGTACTCATCGCCTACGACCCCCTGAACCGGCCGATCCAGGTGACCGACGCCTTGGGTCACTACACGCTGCTGGCCTACGACGCAGGAGGGAATGTCAGTGCCGTCACCGACGCGCGCGGCTACGAGACACGCTACACCTACGACGCCTTGGGCCGGCTGATGACTGCCACCGAGGCCTACGGGACGCCGGCCCAGCGGACTTCCGCGCTGGCCTATGACGCGGCGAGCAATGTGGTGGCCCACCGCGACCCGCTTAATCAACTGACCACGTTGGCCTACGATGCGCTGAACCGGAACACAGCGGTGACGGTGGCGGCTGAGACGCCAGCCGCGCAGACCTGGCAGCAGTTCTACGACCCCCGCGACCGCCTCGTCCTGAGCGTGGACCCGACGGGGCGTCCGACCTGGTTCGGTTACGACGCCTTGGACCGGGTAGTGCAGGTGATCGACGCCCAGGGGCGTTCTCACCGCACCGGCTATGACGCGCAAGGGAACGTGGCTTGGACGGCCGACCCGCTGGGGAACGTCACCCGCTACTCCTACGACCTGTTGGGGCGGCTCACCGCCATTGTGGATGCCAACGGCGGCCTGACCCAACTCGCCTACGACACGCGGGGCCAGCTGGTGGCCCTGCGGGATCCGGTGGGGAATGTGACCCGCTGGCGCTATGACTTGCTGGGGCGGGAGGTGGAGCGGATCGACCCGCTGGGCCAGAGCGTCTGCACTACCTACGACCTGGCCAACCGGGCGACGGCCATCACCGACCGGCTGGGGCGGCGGCGGGAGTTTAGCTACGACAACGCCAACCGGCTGACGGCGGAGACCTGGCGCGACCGCTGGGGCAACGTGGTCGATACCTTGAGCTACGGCTACGACCCGGCGGGGAACCTGC
>DATLYH010000054.1:0-27951 GCA_035575035.1 Gemmataceae bacterium | reverse complement strand
GCTGAGGTGGTCTACGTGGATGGCCGCAACGTTGTTGTCGGCCACGTCGGCGATAGTCGCACCTATCACCTCCACGAGGGCCGGCTAATCCAGCTGACACGTGACCAGACGCTGGTCAACCGCCTGGTGGAGCTAGGCCAGCTGACCCCAGAGGAGGCCGAGGACCATCCGCGCAAGAACGAGCTGCAGCAGGCGCTGGGCGGCCAGCCCTATATCGAACCAGGCCTGTACCACGGCAAGATGAGTCCCGGCGACTGGGTGATCGTCTGCTCGGACGGCCTAACCAACCACGTCAAACCGGACGAGCTGAAGCAGATGCTGCAAGGAGAGGCCACCTCCGCCGAGATGGCCGCCCGCCGGTTGACCAACCTGGTCAACTTGATGGGCGCCACCGACAATTCGACCGTCGTCGTCATCCGGGCGACATGACGCGGCTAAAACTTGGGCCACCTGCCCGCACCCGCTAATAGTCGCTCACGACCTCGCCTCCCTGCCGCGTCCCCAGCGCCCGCCAAACTTGCAGGCTGATGCCCGGGCTCACGGACCGCACCGAGCCGTCCATCAACCCCACGTTCACGATCCTGCCGGAGTGGTAGCTCCGGGCAGTGATGGCAGCCCGGGTCGGCAGCGTCGCGCTGCTCCCCTCCTGGCGGGAATTGAAGTCGGCGTCGTACTCCGTTCCGCCGACCACTGCCCGTACCCTGGTGTTCGGCGTCAGCACGGTGGTGAACCCGCAATGGTGGACCCGCCCGTCCGGCCACTCAGTGTGCCCGGTGTTGTCGTTCGTCACCGGGCCGAGTTTCTTGTCGGGGGCGGCGATCACCAGGGCCGCGACTTCCGCCGCCGTGGTGGGCGGTACGGCCGGGGCCGCCGAGGTCATGTTCCGGGCGTACGGCGTGAATGCCTTCACCTCGGCAACCATCAGCGTGTTGCTCGTGCCGTCGGTGATGTTGGTCGACTTCAGGCGGGCATTGGGGAAGAATACCCCGTCCCCGCCCTGCCCGTTCACCGGGTCCCACACTTGCCAGGTGCCGAAGTTGAACCCGTAGTTCTGGGGGTAGACATAAGGCTGCCCGTTCCTGGTCCGCACGGTGTCGTTCACCTCGCCGGGGCAAAGGAACACCGGGATTCGGCTCTGGGGCACGCCGGTCGCGAGCTGGGCGTCCCACGCCCGTTCCAGGTCGACCTGGACCCCGGCGTTGCCCTGCTCGATGTAAGGCAGGATGCGGCCGTGGACCGACCACGACCCGTTGTTGGTCCCGAACGTGCCTCCGGCCGGGGCGTACATGCTCGGCGGGTACGCCCCCATCGCCGACTCGTAGTTGTGCACGGCGAGGGTAAGTTGCCGGATGTTGTTGCCGCACTTCAGCCGGCTCGCCGCCTCCCGCGCTTTCTGGACGGCCGGCAGCAGCAGCGCGACCAACGTACCGATGATGGCGATCACCACCAGCACCTCGATCAGGGTGAACGCCGAACGAACACGATTCATCGCATGCTCCTTGGAATCGGGCGAACCGGGATCGTTGTTCGCCCCACCAATGGCAAACACGATGCCGGGCCACACTCATTCCCGGAAGTTGCTGTCGCGCTGCAGATTAAGTCCACGGGACCAGGGACGGGGAAGCCACTGGTGCGGCCAGATTATGGTCACGGGCGATCAAGCGGTAATCACCACCCCAAGCCCGCGGCCCGCCCCCTTCGGGTTGCCCCGCGAGGGAATTCGCCGCTGACTTGGTTGGTCGGCCAACCCAGGTTGGGTACAATAATGAGCCGGGGATATCTCACCTACTGTTTCCCGGTCAAAGAAGGTATTCTCTCCCCTGTCAAAAAATGCTGGATCTTAGCCTCGATATCCTGGGTAGTTACCTGGAAGCCGAGCCACCGCCGGCCTGGAAACGCAAGAAGAAACCGGCCATGACCGCCCCGCCTGCCAACGGCTCCCGGACAGGCGAGCACCACCGCAGCCGTCCGCAAGGAGTTCCTCATGAGTGAACGCTTTGACAATAACCACCCGGTGTCATCGCCGCCCGTCGGCACCCAGACCGAACCGTCGGGCCGGACCGTCTCGCTCAAGGAGCGGGTCCGTTCGCTGCGCCTGCCGGAGCACCAGACCCGGACAGCGCCGTCCTCCGCCTGGCTGCCATGGGCCCTCTGCGTGCTACTGGCCGGCGCCAGCGCCTTCCTCGGCTACCGCGCCTACTTCGCAGCGCCCGTGGCGGAGGCGGAGAAACCCGCCGGCCCCCAGCTGACGGTCGCCGAGCCGACCTCCCCACTGACGAAGCCATCGGGCCGGGTGGCCCTGGTGGCCGGCGGCTACATCATCCCCGTGCAGCGCGTGCAGGTCAGTCCCAAGGTCGGCGGTGAGGTGGTCAAGCTGTACATCGAGGAGGGCCAGTACGTCGAGAAGGGACAGCCGTTGGCCGAGCTCGACCGCACCAAGTATGAGTTCGAGTACAACCGCCTGGCTGCCCTGGCCGAACAGGCGCGGGCCGAGTGGGAAAAGCTGAAGAACGGCAACCGCCCCGAGGAGCGAAAGCAGGCCGAGGCTGCCTTGCGCGAGGCGGAATTGCTGCGCGAGCAACTCCGCGATGAACTGTCGCGGCTGCATCGCTCCCGGACCGCCGCCGCCGCTGAGGAGATTGTCCGGGTCGAGAGCCGGCTGAGTCAGGCCGAGGCCAAGGTTGAGCAGCTCCGCCAGGCCTACATCCTGATGGAGAAGGGCTGGCGCGAGGAAGAGATTGCCAAGGCCGAGAGCGCCTACAAGCACGCCGTGGCCCAGCGGGACAGTGCCAAGTACGACCTCGACTGCACCACGGTGGTTGCTCCCATCAGCGGCACCATCCTGGTCAAGCGGGCCGAGGTCGGCAACACCGTCCGCCCCGAGGCCTTCTCCAACGGCCTCTCCGCCAGCCTGTGCGATATGGCCGACCTGACCAAACTGGAGGTCGATGTCGATGTCAGCGAGCGCGACCTGAACGCCGTTTTCAAGGGGCAGGAGTGCGAGATCCGCACCGAGGCGCCGTCCGACACCGTCTATCGCGGCCGGGTGGTCCGCTTGATGCCCGAAGCCAACCGCAGCAAGGCAAGTGTCTCGGTCCGGGTACAGATCGACGTGCCGCCCGGCGACACGCACCTCCGCCCCGAGATGCGGGCCCGGGTGACGTTTCTCGCCCGGGAGAAGGACAAGAACACGTCCAAATGACGAATGTCGGACGACGAATGATTGATAAGGGATGATTCGTGTCTGGGGCGCCGCTTGCGGCTTAGCGCCCGTCCGCCAAGCCGCAAGCGGCTCTCTGTTCACCCGGCCGAACGAGGAAACGAGGGAGCAGCATGGCCGAACCGATTGTCCGCGTGGTCGGGGTCCACAAGTTCTTCACCCGGGGGTCGGAGCAGATCGATGTTCTCAATGACCTGAATTTGGAGGTCGCCCCAGGAGAGTTCCTCGGCCTGATGGGACCGAGCGGCTCCGGCAAGACTACCCTGCTCAACCTGATTGCCGGCCTCGACAAACCGAGCCAGGGAGAGGTCTGGGTCGGCAACCAGCTGATCTCGGCCATGTCCGAGAGCCAGCTCACCCGCTGGCGAACGCGGAACATCGGTTTCATCTTCCAGTTCTACCACCTGCTGCCGGTGCTGACCGCTTATGAGAACGTTGAGCTGCCGCTCTTACTGCTGCCGATGTCGGCGGCCGAGCGCCGCCGGCAGGTGACCACGGCACTGGAGTTGGTCGGCCTGGAGGACCGGATGAAGCATCGGCCCGGCCAGCTCTCCGGCGGCCAACAGCAGCGCGTCGGCATCGCCCGGGCCATCGTCACCGATCCGACCCTCATCGTCGCCGATGAGCCGACCGGCGACCTGGACGCGCGCTCGGCCGAGGAGATCCTCGACCTGCTGAGCGAATTGCACCAAACCCTGCACAAGACCATCATCCTGGTGACCCACGACCCGCGGGCGGCCCGGCGGGCTCAACGGTTGGTGCATCTGGAGAAGGGCCAGCTGGTCGAGGATGGCCGACCGGCAGCCGCTGTTGCCGATGGGTCGGGCCGCCCGGGGACTTCTGGAGCGATCACCGAGGTGCCGCCGCGATGAAGCTCTTGCTCCTTGTCTTCAAGAACCTGTTGCGGAACAAGCTCCGCTCAGCACTGACCGTCCTGGCCGTGATCGTTCTGGTGGCCATTTTCAGCCTGATCGCCACCGTGCTGCTGACTATGGAACGGGCCATGCGGGAGCGGGCCCGCGATGTCCCCGTGGTGCTCTCCGAGCGCTACCGCTTTCCCAGCCGGTTCGACCGCCGTTTTGTCGAGGATATCGTCTCGCCCGGAACCGCCGTCCACACTCAGCTCCGCTACCTCCCCGGGTTCAACCGCGAGCACCACACTATCTGGCACTTCATTGGCTTCACCACCGACCCGGAGCGGAAGGACAAGAACAAGCAGTTCTTCGTCATCGCCACTTACCCCGAGAAGATCCCGGCGATGTTCGACGAACTGGACCAACTCGATCCCGTGTTGCTCGAGAAGATGAAGCGGCCGCCGAAATCAGGACTGGACAACTCCGGCATTCTGATGGGGCCCGACCGGATGGAGCGGCTCGGGCTGCGCGTCGGCGACGTCTTCAAGGCCATCTCCATCAGCCATTTCGAGGGGGTGACCCGGCAGCCGATCGAGATGCAGCTCGAGATCGTCGGAACGCTGCCGGCCGGCAGCCGCTGGGTGCAGCACACCTTCATGGACTACGCCTACCTCGATCGGGTCCTGAAGGAGAAGAAGAGTGAGATGGACGGCAAGATCATGCTCGGCTGGCTCAAGTTCGACGACTCCGACAGCGCTGGCAAAGGGAGCGCCGTGATCGAGACGCATATTAGCGATATCAAGAGTGAGATCGCCTCGACGGCCATCAGCCGGTTCCTGGAACCGTACAAGAACCTGTTCAACGGCGTCAAGTATCTGCTGGTGCCGGCCATCTGGCTGGTGATGACGCTGATCGTGGCCAACGCCATCAGCATCACGGTGCGCGAGCGGACCACCGAGATGGCGGTGCTGAAGGTGCTGGGCTTCCGGCCGCCGCAGATTTTGGCCCTGGTGCTGGGCGAGGCGGTCCTGTTGGGGACGCTAGGCGGACTGTTCGGGGCCGGCGGCACCTACTTTCTCGTGAACCACGTGATCGGCGGCATCAACTTCCCAATCGGTTTCTTCCCAATCTTCTTCGTGCCGGCCCATGCTCTGTGGTGGGGTCCGGCCCTGGGAGCGCTCACCTCCGTCCTGGGCGGGATCATCCCTGCCTGGAGCGCCCGCAGCGTTCGGGTGTCGGAAGTATTCGCTAGGGTAGCATGACAGTCCGTAGTCAGTAGTCCGTAGTCCGTAGCAACTCGCGGGAGGAGGCACCTTCGGACAGGTCGAGAGATTCCGGTGTGGGTGACCCATGAGAGTTCGCTACGGGGGGATTGTCGATGGCAAGGAGCAATTTCGAAAACTTGAAAGTGTACCAACTGGCGGAGAAGTTGGCCGACGAGATATGGAACATCGTGGTCCGGTGGAATCCGTTTGCTAGGGACACGGTCGGTAAGCAGATTGTCCGCGCCGCCGACAGCGTTGGCGCCAACATCGCGGAAGGAACAGGGCGCGGAAGCTTCCGCGACAACCGACGGTTCGTCCGGGTGGCCAGAGGGTCTTTGCACGAAACAAGACATTGGTTGCGCCGGGCGTATAACCGTGATCTGCTGACGTCCAAACAAGTAGAGCGGATCAAACCCATCATTGATAACCTTTCACCGATGCTAAACGGCTACTTGAAGTCCATCGGTTGCCCCCGGGGCAAGCAGTCTCCAGGTAGTTCGTGATGAGCACTGATTGCTACGGACTACGAACTACGAACTACGGACTATGACGCGCTTCTTTCTCCTCATCCTGAAGAACTTGCGGCGGAACCCGCTGCGATCGCTGCTGACGGCGCTGGCGGTGGTCGCGCTGGTGGCCGTCTTCAGCATCATCGTCCATGTGCTGCTCTTCCTGGAGGCGTTCACCACCGAGAAGGGCAAGGACGTCAAGTTGATCGTCAACGAGCGCTATCGGATGATGAGCGTCTTTGACCGCCGCCACGTCGAGGACATTCTCTCGCCGAGCAGCCCGCTGGGACAGGAGCTACGCCGCGTCCCCGGCTTCGACCCCGACAAGCACACCGTCTGGCACTTCATCGGCTTTACCACTGATCCGGAAATGAAGGACAAGGACCGGATGTTCTTCGCCATCGCCACTTACCCTGAGAAGATCCTGACCATGACCGACCACCTGGAGCCACAGCACTTCGACCCGGGTTGGGTGGAGTGGATGCGACGGCCGCCGGTCTCCGGGCTCGACAACGCCGGCATGGTCATGGGAGCAACGCAGCTGGCCAAGCTCAACCTGCGGCCGGGCGACCGCTTTCGGGCCAAGTCCACGACCCACTTCGACGGGACGGCCCTGCGCCTCCCCATCGAGATGGACTTCGAGATCGTCGGCGTCATGCCCGAGGACAGCCCCTGGAACGAAACCGCCTTCATCGACTACGCCTACCTGGACCGGGAGCTGCGCCGGCGGAAGAACGAGTTCGACGGCAAGGTGAACTACGTCTGGCTGCAGGTGCCCGATCAGCAAAGCGCCGAGCAGGTGGCGTTGCTGATCGAGAAGAGCGTCCCCGAGCTGCGCTGCGAGACGGCGGCGTCGGCCTACAGCCGGTTCATGGAACCGATGAAGAACATCCTCTGGGGGATGAAGTACTTTCTGGTACCGGCGATCCTGCTGGTGATGACGCTGATCCTGGCCAACACCTTCAGTCTGACGGTGCGCGAGCGGCTGATGGAAATGGCCCTGCTCAAAGTGCTCGGCTACCGCCCCTGGCACATCCTGGTGCTGGTGCTGGGCGAGTCAGCCCTGGTCGGCCTGCTGGCGGGGCTCCTGGGCGCAACGTTCACCTATGTGGCGATCAATTATGTTGCGGGCGGCATTCGGCTGACAGGGATGCCGGCCCTGTTCATGCCGTTGCAGATCTTTTGGTGGGGCCCGGTGATCGGCGTGGCCACGGCACTGTTGGGCGGGCTGCTGCCGGCCCTGGGGGCGCGTGAGGTGCGGGTGGCGGAGGTGTTCGCCAAGGTGGCCTGAGCGAGACTTCGAAGGAGGTAGGCGACGTGATCGGGCTGCTCTTCCAGGGTATTTTCTTCGTGCTGGCGGCGCTGATCCTGGGCTCGCTGCTGACGGCGATCGTCGTGCTTGTTGTCGAGCTGCTGCCGGTCCGCAAGGTGCCGCGCCGCTATAACTGGCGCAACCTGACAGTCCGGTGGAAGACAACCCTGCTGACGGCAGTCGGCTTCACCCTGGTGGTCGGTTTGCTGGTGGTAATGCTGGCCTTCGTCGAGGGCCTGAACGCCCTGGCGGAGAAGACCGGACCGGCCGGCAACGTCATCATCCTGCGCGACGGCGCCAACGACGAGCTGTTCAGCGACATCGCCCTGGACGAGAAGGTGTCGGAACTGTGGAACCAGCCGGAGGTACTCCGCGACGGCGAGGAGCCGCTGGCCAGCCAGGAAGTCTACAGCATCGCCACCCAGGAGATCCCGCCCGAGACAGAGGGAGGACGGCCGACCTACCGCTTCCTGCAAGTCCGGGGTGTGGAGAACCCGGAACGGGCAGGCAAGGTCCACGGCCTGCGCCTCAAGCCGGGCGGCCGATGGTTCGGACGTGTCGGCACCGAGGTGGTCATGGGCGAGGGGATCGCCCGCACGCTCGGCCTCGATGTGGGCGGAACATTCGAGCCGCGGCCGGGACTGACCTGGACGGTGGTCGGCCTCCTCGACTCGCGCGGCTCGCCGTTCGACTCGGAAATCTGGGCCAAGGTCGAGGAGGTCGGCCGGTATTTCGGCAAGGACAACGTCGAGCGCGGCCAGCGCTTTTACACCTCGATCGTGGTGGCGACGAAGGATGCGGCCACGGCCGCCGCCTTTGCCAAGGACTTGCAGAACCGCACCCAGGTGCGCATCAGCGCCATGCCGGAGCGCGACTACTACAAGGAGATGTCCAAGAGCAATCAGATGTTCCTGGCCGCGGCGATGTTCATCGCCTTCGTGATGGCGATTGGCGGCATGTTTGGCCTGATGACGACCATGTTCGCCGCCGTCAGCCAGCGGGTCAAGGACATCGGCGTCTTACGGGTGATGGGCTATGGCCGCTGGCAAATTTTGCAGTCGTTCTTGCTGGAATCGCTGCTGTTCGCCCTGGTGGGGGGTGGGTTAGGCGTGCTGATCGGCTACCTGTTCCACGGCGTCGAGCAGACCAGTTTCGTCACCTCGGGGCAGGGGGGCGGCAAGACGGTGGTGTTCACCATGGTAGTGAACCGGACGGTGCTGACCTACGCGGCTGCCTTCATCCTGGTGATGGGGGCGCTGGGGGGGCTGCTGCCGGCTCTGTCGGCGATGCGGCTGAAGGTCCTCGACGCGCTGCGGTAGGAAAAGGGGGCCGAAGCGGACCGCGGCAGCTAATCCCGAACTCCCCGGCGGGCCGATATCTCACGGAGGGAGAGCGCGATTCCCCGCTCGCCGTGGCCCAGACGACCTCTCCCGCGGCGTTTTCCCGGTCGGTCCATCTCGCGCACCCTCGGCAGGATACCGTCATGGGGTGGAAAGCCAGGCGCTTGACAGGGGCCGCCTTGGTTCTGGCCGGCGCGCTGGCGGCGTCAGCGGCCGGTCGAGGCCAACCCCCGCCCGCTGAAATCCTCCCGCCGCCCCGGCCGATTAACGGCACCTCTGGACCGCCGGCCCTCCGCGAGGTAGGGATCTGCGCTGACGTGGTGGTCCTGCCGATCACCTTCGATGCCGCGCTGCGGTTGGCCCAGACCAACAACCTTGACATCGCCCAGGCTCGCCAGGTCGTCGCGCAGGCGCAGGCGCTGCTGGAGCGGGCTCGTGTCCAGGTTCTGCCCAACGCCACCTTCTTCACCAGCTACGTCGATCACGAGGGACGGATCCAGCAAGCGATCGGCAATATCCTCAATACCAACCGCAACTCGCTGTGGGTCGCCGCCGGGCCGTCGCTGTCGTTCTCATTCGCCGAGGCGATCTTCGCCCCCCTGGCCGCTCGCCAACTGGTCGCCGCCACCCAGGCCGGCAGCCAGCGCGTCACCAATGACACCCTGCTGGCCGTCGCTGAGGCCTACTTCAACATCCTCCGCGCCCGCCGCCGCATCGCCCAGCTTGATGCTACCCTCGAGTTCCTGACCTCTGAAGAGCGCACCGCCAGCCGTGGCGGCTCCAAGGGGCTGCTCCCGTTGGTCCGCGACATCGTCGAGGTCGGCGGCAAGGATGCCTTCCGCTCCGACCTGGCCCGGGTCGAGGTCGAGGTGCTGCGCCGGCAGCAAGAGCGCGTCCTGGCCTACCAGGAGTTCCGCGTGGCCGCGGCCGACCTGTCGCGCCTCTTGCATCTCGACCCCATCGTGCTCCTCTGGCCGGTCGAGGATTTCACCGTGCCGCTGCCGCTGCCGGGGAGTGAATGGTTGCATCGCACCGATGAAGAGCTGACCGCCGTGGCGCTGGCAAACCGGCCGGAGCTGGCCGAGAACCGGGCCCTGGTGCGGCTCGCCCTGGAGCGGGTACGGCTGGCCCGCACCCGGCCGCTGCTGCCCAATGTGGTCATGAACTATACTGCCGGTGGGTTCGGTGGCAGCCCCAACTTCCTGAAGAAGAACCCCGAGAGTGGGCAGGGCCAAACCCAGGAGTTGGGGCGTTCCGGCCGGATCGAGGACTTCGGCTCCCGCTCGGACTTTGATATCAACGTCTTCCTCCGGTTTCAGAACCTGGGGTTGGGCAACCAGGCGGAGGTCCGCGAGCAGAAGGCACTGTACGAGCAGGCCCTGCTCCGGCAGATGCAGGCATATGATCGGGTGGTGACCCAGGTGGTCCAGGCCAATGAGCAGGTGGAGCGCGGCGAACAGCGCTACGCCATCACCCGCGCGGCCCTGTTCAACGAGCGCGGCGAGCCGACCGGCCCGGTGTTCCAGTCGCTGCGGCTGAACTTTGAGCGCGTCCGCGGCGGCGAGGGACGGCCGCTGGAAGTGCAGGATTCGATCCGCGGCCTGAACGACCTGCTCGACGCTTACGGCCAGGCCACAACCGATTTCGAGCGGGCCCGCTTTCGGCTGCTGATCGCCCTGGGACTGCCGCCGCTGCTGCTGTCCGCCGGCCGCCCGGACGGGGATTGCGCCCCGAACCGGTGAACGGCGGCTTGCGGTAGGAGGAGTAGCACCTCGGGCCCACTGTCGCGCGGTCGGCACGGCCGTTGCGCCAGGGCCCTCGGCAGATTGGAGCTGCCGGCTCATCTCACTGGGAGAGGATCCTTTCATGTGGCTCGTCAACGCCGCTCTTCGACATCCGTACATCGTCTACGTCGGCATGCTGCTGACGCTGGTCCTGGGCGTTGTCAGCTACCAGCGCACCCCGACCGACATCCTGCCCAGCCTCAAGGTGCCAGTCGTGGTCGTCTTCGCCTCCTACCGCGGTATGCCCGCTCCGGACATGGAGCAGAGCGTCACCGCCGTCCTGGAGCGTGTCTTGACCCGGTGCGACCGGCTGGAGCATATCGAATCGCGCTCCCTGCTCGGCATCGGCATCGTCAAGGTCTACTTCCGTCCCGAGGTCGATCCCGACGCCGCCGCTGCCCAGGTGATCTCACTGGTCAACACCGCCATGCCGGAGTTGCCGCCGGGCATGCTGGTGCCCAGTGTTTTCAAGTACGATGCCTCTGCCATCCCGGTCGGCAACTTGATCATCTCCAGCGCCAGCCGCGACGACAAGTTCCTGCTCGACCTGGCCGACCACGAGATCCGCGATGAGCTGGCCAACATCGAGGGACTGGCGGCCGCTCCGGTCTTCGGCGGGGTCTTTCGCCAGGTGCAAATTTATGTCAACCCCCGTAAGCTGGAAGCGCTTAAGCTCTCCAGCCTCGACATCGTTAACCTGGTGAGCAAGCAGAGTCAGATCATCCCGACCGGCGAGCTGCGCATCGAGGACCAGACCTACTACGTCAACTCTAACAGCATGGTGCCGACGCCCCGGGATTTCGAGAAGATCCCGCTCTGGAGCGACAAGGGGCGCAAGACGGTTTACCTGGGCGACGTGGCCGATGTGGTGGACGGCCAGCGCTGGCGGACCAACACGGTGCGCGTGGACGGCCGGCGGGCGGTCTACATGCCGCTGTTGCGCCAGGCCGGCGCCAGCGCTGTCCGTGTGGTCGATAACGTCCAGGCCTTCCTGCCCGAGCTGCGCCGCCGCGGCGTCATTCCCGAGGATGTCGAGGTCGAGGTGGTCTTCGACCAGTCCCAGTACGTCCGCGACGCCCTGTCGAACCTGCGGCTGGAGGCACTGCTTGGCGCTGGACTGGCCTCGTTGGTGGTGCTGCTGTTTCTGGGCAGCCTGCGCTCGACCTGGATTGTGGCCCTGTCGATCCCGCTATCGGTGCTGGCGGCCTTTGTCGGGCTGTATTGGGCCGGCCACACCCTCAACATCATGACCCTGGGCGGGCTGGCACTAGTGCTGGGCCGGGTGGTGGACGATTCCATCGTGGACGTGGAGAACACCATGCGGCACCTGCGCCTGGGCAAGCCGCCGCTACAAGCAGTCCGCGACAGCGCCGCGGAAATCTCGGTACCGATCCTGATCGCCACGGTCACGACGGCGGTGGTGTTCTTCCCGGTGACCTTCATGGAGGGGATGGGCAAGCATCTGTTCGGACCGTTGGCTTTCAGCGCTGCCCTGGCCCTATTCGCTTCCTATGTAGTGGCGCGGACCGTGTCGCCCCTTTACTGCGCGCGTTTCCTCCGGCCGCATCACCAGGGGGAGCGTTTCCCGCGATGGCTATTTGTGCTCGGAGCGGTGCTAGCGGCGGCCGGTCTGGCGGCCTGGTTGACGCCACGGCTGGCCGTGCTGCCGCTGGACCGGCTCGAACCGGGGCTGCGGAGGGGATTGGTATGGGCTTACCGGGCAATCGTGGCGGCGGGGCTGGGCGGTGGGCTGCTGGTGCTTGTCGGTCTCCTCTTCCGGGTCGCGCCGGTCTTTGACCGCCTCTTCGGAAAGTTCACCCGTGTCTACACCGCGGCCCTGGGCTTCTGCTTGCGGCGGAAGGTGGTGGTGGTCGGCCTCTTGCTGGCGGCCCTGGTGCCGGCGGCCTTCGCCTTCCGGCAGCTCGGCCAAGAGCTGTTTCCCGAGGTGGATGCCAGCGAGTTCACCATCCACATGCGCGCCCGCGGCGGGCCGCGCGTCGAGGAGACCGAGCGCATCACCGCCCAGGTCGAGCAGGTGGTCCGCGATGTGGTGGCCCCAGACGACCTGGAGGTGATCCTGTCGAACGTCGGCGTGTCGTCGCGCTGGTCGGCGATCTACACGGTCAACAACGGCCCGCACGCCGCCTTCGTGCGTGTGCAGCTCCGCAGCGGCTTTGCTGGGCGGAAGACCTCGACGTTGCAGTACGTCGAACGGGTCCGTCAGGAGTTGGAGGTACGGCTGCCCGGCCACGACTTCTTCTTCGAGACCGGCGGCATGATCCGCCGCATCCTCAACGCCGGTGCCGTTGCCCCCATCGAGGTGCAGGTCCACGGCCGGAACACGGAGGAGCGCCGCCGCGTGGCTCGGGAGCTGGAGGCGAAGGTACTCAGCATCCCCCAGGTGCGCGAGACCTATCTGCCCCAGGGCATGGACCTGCCGCAGCTGACCATCGAGGTGGACCGGGTCAAGGCCGACCGCCTCGGCTTGACTCATTCCGACGTGATCCGCAATGTCATTGTCGCCTTGATGTCCAGTGCCCAGCTGGCGCCCAATTTCTGGATCGACGTGGAGAGCGGCAACCCATACGTCATCGGCGTGCAGTTCCCCGAGCACGCCGTGGAGGACCTGGCCACGGTGGAGAATATTCCGATCACCGGCGACCGGGCGCGGACCGGCGGCAAGGTGGCGCGCGTCACGGACGTGGCTGACATCCGGCGCGGTCAAGGGCCGGTCGAGGTCTTCCGCCACGGCTCCAGCCGCGTCAGCCAGCTCTACATCAGCGTCGCTGACAACGATCTGGCCGGCGTGGCGGCTGAGGTCGAGCGGCTGGCGCGCGAGCTTCAACCGCCCCCCGGAGTGCGGGTTGAGGTCAAGGGCGAGGTCAGCAGCATGCGCCACTCATTCCGTGAGATGGGCTTTAGCCTGGCCCTGGCGGTGCTGCTGGTCTACCTGGTGATGGCGGCCCAGTTCTCGTCCTGGCTTGACCCGCTGATCATGATCGTGGCGGCGCCCCTGGGCCTGATCGGCGTGATTGGGATGCTCTGGCTGACCGGCGACTCGCTCAACATTCAGTCGCTGATGGGCGTGTTGATGATGATCGGCATCTCGGTGTCGAACTCGGTGCTCCTGGTCGAGTTTGCCAACCGCCGCCGACAGGCGGGCCTGGACGCGCGAAGTGCGGTCGCCGAGGCAGCTAGTGTCCGGCTGCGGCCGATCGTGATGACAACGGTGGCGACGGTGCTTGGGCTTTTGCCGATGGCGATCCATCTGCATCCGGGGGACGAGATGAACCTGCCCCTGGCCCGCGCCGTCATCGGCGGCCTGGCCGGCTCGACGTTGCTGACCCTTTTTGTGGTGCCGGTGTTGTACGTTTTACTGAAGCCGCGGGCGACCGCGCACGGATAAGCAAACCCGGCGGCGGGGCGCGCCGGAAGAGATAAGATATTGAAACCTCTCCCTCGATGGAGTGCGATCATGTCGGAACAAGGGTCCTCCAACCGCGCTTGGCCGATTCTTTCCGCACTGCTGCTGGCGCTGGGCCTGCTGCCTACCGTGGCCGGCTGCGAATCGCGCGCGGAGCGGTCGCGACGACACGGGGCCGAACGTCTGCCGCGCCTGGAAGTAGTGCAGCCGCGGGCGATGTCGCTGGCCCGCACCATCGAGCTGGCCGTCACCATCGAGCCGTTGGAGAAGGTGGATCTCTGCGCCCGTGTGCCGGGAGTGGTCGAGTATCTCCCCGCCGATGTTGACATCGGCCGTCAGGTCCAGGCTGGCGAGAAGCTGATCCGGCTCGCCGTGCCCGACCTGGAGGCGCAGAAAAGGCAGAAGGAGGCGCTGCTGGAGCAGGCCCGCAATCAGAGGGTCCAGGCCGAGGAGATGGCCAACGTCGCCGCCAAAGAGCTCCAGGAGGCGCAGAAGCAGGAGCAGCGCTACGCTGCCGAGTATAAGGCCCGCAAACTGGAGCATGAGCGCGTCAGCGAGTTGGTCCGCCGCAGCGTCCTGCAGGCGGAGCGCGGCCAGGAGGCCGAGCGCCAGCTCGAGGCGGCCGAAGCAGCCTGGCAATCGGCCCGAGCCCAGATCGAGACGCGCCAGGCCAAACTCCGCGCCTGCGCCGCCGATCTCAAGGTGGCCGAGAGCCGCATCCAGGTGGCTGAAGCCGACGTCCACAACCTGAACGTGCTGCTCAGCTACGCCACCGTCACCGCCCCGTTCGCCGGTGTCATCACCAAGCGCTGGGTGGACCGCGGCGCTACCATCAAGGACCCAACCACGCCGCTGTTGACCTTGCAGCGCGTCGATCAGGTCCGCGTGCTGCTCGACATCTCGGAGCGCGACGTGCCGCTGGTCAACGCCACCGAGCAGAACCCCAACCCGGATGGTCGGGGCGACCCGGTGGTGCTGCGGATCCCGGCCCTGGCGGACAAGGGACCGCATGGCGGCGTGTTCCGCGGCCACATCACGCGGCTGGCGTCGGCCCTCGACCCGGCCACACGCACCATGCGGACCGAGGTGCATCTGGACAATCCCGGCGAGGTGCTCTGGCCCGGCATGTACGGCACGGCCACGGTGCTGCTGGAGGAGCGCTACTCCCTGACGGTGCCGGCATCGGCCCTGGTGCGCCGCAACGGCAAGACAGTGGTTTATTACATTGCCGAGGTCACATCCGACAACCCACCGCGCGGCGTGGTGCGCGAGGCGGAGGTGCAGTTGGGCCTAGACGACGGCAAGCGGGTGGAGGTACGGGCCGGCCTGAGCGGCAAGGAGTTGGTCATCGCCAAGGGCAACGGCATCGTCCGCCCCGGCGAGCACGCCATCGCTGTCATGGCTGAACCGTGAAGAACACTTCTTCGTTGAACCGGGGGCCTCTTTCCGCCCCGACATGCTACCTGCCCGCTTGCTGCGCTCGGCGGCCGCGGACGCTGTGCGGGAAGAGTTCCTCTTGCTTCAGGTTACCGGCCGCATCGAAAGGGAGTGGCTGCAGGCCGCCGACTTCCAGGTAGGGGTTGCGCGTCGCCTCCTCCGCCAGCGCCGGCGACACCCACAGTTCGGCCAGCTCCAGTGTGTTCGGGATTACCGCCAGCCGCACCGCCTCCCGGTGCGGCTGCCAGCACGTCTGCAGCCCCGCTTCGATGCACTCGCGGTCGGTCGGGAAGCTCAGCGGTAACTTTGAGCGGAGCAGGAAGCAGGCGGTCAGGCTGTTCATGCGGAACGGCACCGGATCAATCGCCGCCAGCAGCCGGTCCGTCGTCAGGTCGGCAAGGCCGATGCCGGTAGCGTTGCCGTGGCTCTCCGGCGACAGGTCGAGGGCGCAAATGCGGGTAATGCGCGGCGATGTGAACTCCGGCTGGCACTCCATGAAGAATCGGCCGACCACGTTCGGATCAATGCCGGCGCCGCTGTAGTTCTTGCCGATCTCGCCGATGACCAGCAGGTCAAGCTGTTCGAACGGCAGCCGGCCCATCAGCTGCCGGGCCTGCTCCAACAGCTGCGGCTCCTCCTCCAGCAGGTCATCACGGTCCACTGCCTTTACCAGGGCGGTCTCCTCGCGAGCATTCTCCAGGACCGCCAGCCCCGCTACGAAGCGCGTCTTTTCCAGGACGATACGAACTGACTCCGGCATCAGGTCGCGCAGGCCGCGGTAGCCCCAGCGGTGGTGCTGGGCCGCCCCGTCGCGCTTGCCTAGGCCGATCACTAGCATCTTGACGATGCCGCTTTCGTACCGGCCGCGAAAGTCGGTGTGCGGCTTGATCCGCGAGATGGTCACCACGGCGTCTGCCTCGAAGGCGTTCTTGTCCCACCAGACCGGCTCGCCCCAGCTGTTGGTGCCGAGCTGAACCGTCGTCATGTCGGTCTTGACCGGGACGCGCAATGCCTCCTCATGAATGCCGTAGGCGGCTAGCAGTTGCCGCTGGCCCTCAGCGGTGGCGCCGCCGTGGCTGCCCATCGCCGCCACGACAAACGGCTGCGTGCCGAGGTCGCGCAGGGTGTCGATGGTCGCCCGCACTATCGTTACCACGTTGGCGATACCGCGGCTGCCGACGGCGATCGCCACCCGGTCGCCCCGGCGGAGGCGCTGCGGCAGA
Organism: Gemmataceae bacterium; assembly: GCA_035575035.1. Taxonomy (GTDB): domain Bacteria; phylum Planctomycetota; class Planctomycetia; order Gemmatales; family Gemmataceae; genus DATLYH01. Next base: position 11,583 of record DATLYH010000054.1, on the reverse strand, counting down.
CGCGACCCGAGCCACTGCCGGCGCACCTCACCGGCAAGGTCGGCGACCACGGGCTGTGGGGCGGTCTGGCGAAGGAGAGCAACGTGCGGCAGGTCCATCAGGGTTCGTGGGGTGAGAACCGGAAGATAAAGAATTTCACCTGCCCGCCGCACCGGCCGAGAGGGGCATCCCCTTGGCGGCGCTCCGGGTTGGTGAGGTAAACGGTGTCGTCAGGTGCCATTATAAGAGGCTGTTTCCGGGCCGGCCAAGTGGGCCAATCGCCGCAGCCCGCTCCAGGAGGCCGGCCGCCAGGCCGGCGACAGCGCCCCTCTCACGAGGAACCCGGAGTCGCGCTGCGATGTTGCCGGGACCGGGCCCTTGCTCGGCTCGCAGAGCCTCCTGGGGGGAGCCGGTTGATTTCGAGGGCGGTTTTTTTATCCTTCTGGGTGTCTTCTTGGTGTCTGGGCGTCTTCGCAAGCCTTCAGGGAGATCCGATCATGGGAGTCAACGCACCGCTGAACCGCAAACTCCGCATGGGCCTGGTCGGCGGCGGCCAGGGCGCTTTTATCGGCCGGGTCCACGCCACTGCGGCCATCCTGGACAACCGGGCCGTCCTGGTTGCCGGCGCCCTCTCCGCCGACCCCGAGAAGGCCCGGGCCTCGGCCCCTGACTACGATATCAAGCCGGAACGGGCCTATGGCTCCTACCGGGAGATGATCGAGAAGGAGTCTCAACTCCCCCCCGGCGAACGCATCGACTTTGTCGCCATCGCTACCCCCAACAATACTCATTTCGAGATCGCCAAAGCGTTCGCCGAGGCTGGTTTCAACGTCATGTGCGACAAGCCGATGACCTTCGATCTGGCCCAGGCCGAGGAACTGGCCAAGGTCGTCGAGCGGACCGGGGTCGTCTTCGCCGTCACCCACAACTACACGGGCTACCCGCTCGTGCGGCAGGCGCGGGAGATGGTGCGCTCCGGCGAACTGGGCGAGATCAACGCCATCCGCGCCTTCTATGTCCAAGGTTGGCTCCGCCGCCGGCTGGAGAAGGAGGGGCAGAAGCAGGCCGGCTGGCGGACCGATCCGAAGCGCTCAGGAGCATCTGGCTGTTTCGGCGACATCGGTACCCATGCCTACAACCTTGGCCGTTTCATCACCGGCCTGCTCCCCGACCAGATCTCCTGCACCCTGAAAATCTTCGAGCCAGGCCGGGAGCTGGACGACTATGGCACCGCAGTCATCCGCTACCAGAACGGTGCCCTGGGAACCGTGACCGCTTCGCAGATCTCGCACGGCCGGGAGAACGACCTGTGGATCGAGATTGACGGCACCAAGGGGGCGCTGGAGTGGCACCAGGAGGAGCCGAACAAGATGCTCTTCCGCGTCAACGGCCAGCCGCACCGGCTCTACACGCGCGATCCGAATGCCCCCTACATGACGCCGACCGCCAAGAGTTCGTGCCGGCTGCCGAGCGGCCATCCGGAAGCGTTCCTGGAGGCATTCGCCAACATCTACACGGCGGCCTACGCCGACATGATCGCCCGGGCTAGCGGCCAAAAGTTCGACGCCAGCCAGAGCCTTTATCCCAACGTCTACGATGGCGTGGATGGGATGAACTTCATCACCCAGTGCGTGGCCAGCTCGAAGGAGAACGGCGCCTGGAAGCCGCTCCGGCACCCCGCTTGCCGGTCGTAGGACTCCGGCCGAAGCCCTCCGTGTCCGTGCGGGGCGCGCCTCGTGCGGACACGGAGGCTTGGAGGGGGCTTACCGATGGGTGAAGAGGTTGCAAAGCCGCGGCCCGGCTGATACGCTAGCGGCTATCCCCGATGCCCTCCTCCTACTCCTGGACTGAACACCCCTGGGAGAAATCTTCATGAAGCGCCTGGCCTTGGCAAGTGCTCTCCTGCTGCCCCTAGCCCCGTGGCCAGTGGCGGCCGACCGCCCGGCCCCTACGACACACCAAGTGCGGCTGAACGGCCATACCTTTACCCTCCCGGTCGGCTTCGACCTCGAGCTGGTTGCCGGGCCGCCGCTGGTCGATCGGCCCATCACCATCGCCTTCGACGAGCAGGGCCGACTCTATGCCGCCGACTCGTCCGGCTCCAACGAGAAGGTGCAGGAGCAGCTCCAGAAGAAACCACACCGCATTGTCCGGCTGGAGGACACTGACGGCGACGGCCGCTTCGACCGGAGCACCGTCTTCGCCGACCGGATGATGTTCCCCGAGGGGACGATGTGGTTCGACGGCTCACTCTACGTCGCAGCGCCGCCGAGCATCTGGAAGCTGACCGACACCGACGGCGACGGCATCGCCGACCAGCGCAGCGAGTGGTTCGAGGGGAAGACGCTGACCAACTGCGCCAACGACCTGCACGGGCCATACCTCGGCCCCGACGGCTGGATCTACTGGGCCAAGGGTGCCTTCGCCAAGCAGACGTATGAGCGGCTGGGCAAGCCCCCCTTCGTCACGCGGGCCTCGCACATCTTCCGCTGCCGGCCCGACGGCTCCGGCATCGAGCCGGTCATGACCGGCGGCATGGACAACCCAGCAGACGTGGTCTTCACCCCCGGCGGCGAGCGGATCTTCACCACCACCTTCCTCCAACATCCGAGCGGCGGCAAGCGCGACGGCCTGCTTCACGCCGTCTACGGCGGCATCTACGGCAAGAACCATGAGGTCATCTACGAACACAAATGGCCCCATCCCCAGCTGATGCCGGTGCTCTCCCACCTGGGGGCTGCCGCGCCGTGCGGCCTGACCCGCTACGAGTCAGACGCCTTCGGCCCGGAATACCGGGACAACCTCTTCGCCTGCCTGTTCAACCTGCACAAGGTCACCCGCCACGTACTGGAACCGGATGGGGCCTCCTTCAAGTCGCGCGATGAGGACTTCTTGGTTTCCGACAACATCGACTTCCACCCGACCGACGTACTGGAAGACGCCGACGGCAGCCTGCTGGTGGTCGATACCGGCGGCTGGTACAAGCTCTGTTGCCCGACGTCAGTCTTGCACAAGCCGGACGTGCTGGGGGCGATTTACCGCATCCGCCGCAAGGACGCCCCACGCAGCCACGACCCGCGCGGCCTCAAGCTGGACTGGGCCAAGATGTCGGCCGCCGACCTGGCGAGCCTGCTCGACGACCCCCGACCGGCAGTGCGTCAGCGGGCGGTGCAGGCGCTGGGCGCGAAGGGGGCCGAGGCGATAGCGGTGCTGGAAAGGTTCACGGCCGCCGGCCCGTCAGCGGAGGCGCGACGGAACGCCGTCTGGGCCGCCACCCGGATCGACCACCCCGGCGCTCGTGCGGCGGTGCGTCAGGCCCTGGCTGACCCCGATGAAACCGTCCGCCAGGCGGCGCTGCATTCGATCAGCGTCCGGCGGGACCCTGACGCCCTGCCGGCCCTCTTGAAAATGCTCAAGGCGCCCTCGCTGCACAACCGGCGGGCCGCGGCTGAGGCAATCGGCCGCCTTGGCGACCCGGCCGCTGTGCCGGCACTGCTCGAAGCGCTGGGGCAGCCGGCCGACCGCGCCCTGGAGTGCTCGCTGACCTACGCCCTGATCGAGATCGCCGACCGCGACCGCACGGCAGCCGGCTTGAAGAGTGACAATGTGCTCATCCGCCGCGCTGCCCTGACAGCGCTGGACCAGATGGACGGCGGTGGGGTCGAGGCGGCAATGGTTGTGCGAGAGCTAGGCTCGACCGACCCGCGGATGAAGGAAACCGCCTGGTGGATCGCCACCCGCCATCCCGAGTGGGGTGGCATCCTCGCGGGCGTCCTCCGCGAACGGCTCAGCGCCAAGAACCTGACCGCTGCCGAGCGAGAGGAATTGACCGGCCAGCTGGCTCGGTTCGCCCGCGCGGCCGCCACCCAGCAGCTGCTCGCCGATCTCCTCAAGGACGCCGCGGCCTCCCGCGAGACGCGGCGGATGGTGCTGCGGGCGATGACCCAGGCGGGCCTGCGGGAAGCGCCGGAATCATGGATCGCCGGACTGGCCCAAGTCTTGGCAAGCGATGATGTCGAGCTGCTCCGCGAGGCAGTGGCAACCGCCCGGGCGCTGCGCATCGCCAAGCCGCAGGTCGCCAAGCTCGCCGCGGCTTTGCTGCCGGTCGGGAACAATGCGAAGCTCCCGGCCGACGTTCGACTGAGCGCCCTGGCGGCGGTGCCCAACGGGCTGAGCAAGGTGGAGCCGGCGCTATTCGCCTTCCTCCGTGCCCACCTGGGACCGGAACAGCCGGTCGCCATCCGGTCCGCGGCCGCCGACGTGCTGGCTCGGGCGAAGCTGAACGCCGAGCAGCTGCTCGCCCTGGCCGAGTTGCTCAAGAGTATCGGCCCGATGGAGGTGGATCGGCTGCTGGAACCGTTCACCCACTCGGGCGACGAACGGGTGGGGCTGGCCCTGATTGCCGCCTTGAAGGCGTCCGAGGCCCGGTCCAACCTGCGCAGCGACACGCTGCGGCCGCGCCTGGCCAAGTTCGGTCCCAAGGTGCAGGAGCAGGCCGAGGAGCTGTACGCCGCCCTCGACGCCGATATGACAAAACAGAAGGCCAAACTGGAGGAACTGCTTGGACTGCTGAAGTCCGGCGATGTTCGCCGGGGGCAGGCGGTCTTCAACAGTCCAAAGGTGGCCTGCTCCGCCTGTCACGCCATCGGTTATCTGGGCGGCAATATCGGCCCCGATCTGACACGTATCGGCCAAATCCGCACCGAGCGTGACTTGCTGGAAGCGATCGTCTTCCCCAGCGCCACGTTCGTCCGCAGCTACGAGCCGGTCGTGATCGCCACCAAGGACGGCAAGACCTACAACGGCGTGATCCGCCAGGACACTCCGGACGAGATTGTACTGGCGATCGGGGCCAACCAGGAGGTGCGGCTGGCCCGGTCGGAGATCGAGGTGATCGAGCCGAGCAAGGTATCGGTGATGCCGGCCGGCCTCGACCAACAGCTAACGCCGCAGGAACTGGCCGACCTGGTGGTGTTCCTCAAGGCGCTGAAGTAGATGCCCGATCAAGCCCACTTCTGGAGTCGGTTCGCCGCGTCCTACGAGGAGGAATTCGTTGATCCGTACCTGCCAGAGGTGCGCAGTCCGCTGATGAAGACGCTGGGGCGGCTGGCCTCCCGGGACCGGACCGCGGCCGACCTTGGCTGCGGCACCGGACCGTTGCTCCCCTGGCTGGCGGAACACTTTGGCAAAGTCTATGCCGTGGATTTCGCCCCGGGGATGCTGATGCGGGCCCGGCAGCGCTGTGCCGGCCGCGCGAACGTGGCGTTTCACGAAAGCAGTCTGACGGACCTGTCGGCCCTGGCAGGCCGGGTGGATGTGGCGGTGGCGGTCAACAGCCTGGTGATGCCGGACGTCCGCGAACTGGAGCAGGCCCTGCTCCAGGTGCGGGCCACCCTGCGGCCGGGTGGCTGCCTGGTGGGTATTGTGCCGGCGATGGATGGCGTTCATTATTTCACGATGCTCTTGGTCGATCGGGCGCTGGCAACCGGAATGCCGCTGGACAAGGCACGACAGAATGCGGCCCATCACGCCGAGCACCACCTGTATGATTTCGCCTTCAGCGAGTTCCGCTACCAGGGACTGGTGCAGCATTTCTGGCAGCCGTTCGAGGTGCGCTATCGGCTGCGGCGGGCCGGCTTCCGCCGGGTGCGCCTCGCCCGGGTGTTGCTGTCCTGGAAGCAGTTCGGCATCCGCGATGAGTTCAAGGACCAGCCGCCCCCCTGGGATTGGTTCTTCCAGGCGGAGCCGTAGAAGCCGGGTGTCAGACCGGCAGGATGTCGTAGATCTCCTCGCCGTATTCCTCCAGGCAGACCTGCCCGAGCAACTCGCTTTTGCCCAGATCGCTCTTGTTGTGCCGGTAAATCAGCACGGCACATCGGCTGGCCTTCAGCCGCGGCACGGCAGTGTTGGACACCTTCTGACCGGTAGAGACCGACTCGGTCCGCCCCTTGGAGATGCCGACGTACAGCCGCGCCTCCGTGACGACCAGGCCGCGCGTGTAGCCCAGGCCCACCGCCAGCCGCTGGCCGTTCTCCCGGCCGACCGCCATCCGCGAGGACTCGCAGAAGTAGAACTCGCCGTTGAGAGCACAGGCCGAGTGAGGATGGTATAGCGGGGAGATGACCGTGTGGCCCGAGTCCAGGTTGGCCAGGTAGCCGCCCGAAGCCGAACTCCACAGCAGCCCCTTCTTTGGCCCGAATGCGGTGGCGTACAGGGCGCCGTCACGGTAGACAAGGGAGTTCAGGTGGATGGTGTCCTCCTCCCCGCGGTTGTGGCGCCAGTAGACCCGGCTCCCTTCGGCCGGGTCGAACTCCACCACCGAGTCGTTGCCGGTAGAGGCGATGTACGCCTTGCGCCCGGCCACTGCGATCGAGTGGGCATGCTTGAGCAGCGGCAGGTTCCAGACCGCCTTGACCTCGTACTTCCGGGTGAGCAGCGCCAGCTGGGCCGCCCCCTGCATGACCGCGAGGATGCCGTCGCCGTAGTGAGCCAGCCCGGTGATTCCCTTGGCAGGCAGCAGCCGCGGGTGCTCCAGGGGAACCGGCCGCGGTCGGGGATTCTCGGGATCGACTTCGAACAGGAAAACTCCCGGCAGCCGGGCCCCTTCGGCGCGATTCTTGTTGCAAATGCTCACCAGGAACTTCATCGCTCCTCTCCTGTTCGGATCGCCTCTTTTGCTGGCCCGATGCCTGCCCCTTCCCTTTCCAGGGCGGCTGAGGTAGGCTGGGGAAGTTCCCCATCCCTTGCGGAGTAAGTGACCGAGCGGAAAGCATCCGTTCCAGCAATCGCGCGGTGCAGGGACAGTGGTGTAGAGAATGGCCCTAGTCTGATATCGGACGACGGCGCCGCTTTCTTGAGAAAAAATCGGCCGTCATACCGATCCCTTTTTGCTGCCCGAACAGGAGCTTCAGCCATGTCCATGAACCGACGCACGTTCCTGGCCACCGCCCTGGCCGGAGGCCTGGCTCCGCGGCCGCGCGGCACCTTCGCGGCGCAGGCCCCCGGTGCCGATGTCAAGGGCTTGACCCGCGCCGACCTCCCCACGCCGGCCCTGCTGCTCAACCTCGACGCCTTCGAGGCCAACCTGCGAACCATGGCCGAGCACTGCCAGCGCAGCGGTGTCGGCTTCCGGCCGCACGCCAAAACCCACAAGTGTCCGGAGATTGCCCGTCGGCAGGTCGCCTCCGGTGCCCTGGGCGTCTGCGTGGCGACGGTGCCCGAGGCCGAGGCGATGGTCGCGGCCGGCATCCCCGGCGTGCTGCTCACCTCGCCGATCGTTGACCGGGGCAAGGTCGGCCGGATGGTGGCCCTGGCCAAGCGGGGCGGCGACGTGATGCTGGCGGTCGGCCATCCCCGCGAGGGGGAGCTGCTGGCCGAGGCTGCCGAGGCCGCCGGTGTGGTCCTGAAGGTGCTCGTGGACGTGGACGTGGGAGACCGCCGGACGGGTGTCTTGCCCGGCGGGCCGGCCCTGGAGCTGGCCCGGCTGCTGGCCAAGAGCAAACATCTCCGCTTGGTGGGGGTGCAGGCCTACTCCGGCTCGGCGTCGCACACGGTCGGCTTCGAGCGGCGCCAGAAGGTATCGCGGGAAGCAATGCTCAAGGCGGTGGAGGTGCGTGACCTGCTGGCCCGCCACGGCCTGGAGACACAGATCCTCTCGGGGGGCAGTACCGGGACGTACAACATCGACAGCGCCATCCGCGGCGTGACGGAACTGCAGGTCGGCTCCTATGTCTTCATGGATGTCGATTACCGGCGGATCGGCGGCAAGGACGGCCCAGTCTACACCGACTTCCGGCCCAGCCTGACCGTGCTGACCACGGTGGTCAGCGCCACTCATCCCGATCGCGTCAGCGTGGACGCCGGCACCAAGGCGTTTGCGACCGATGTGACTTCCCGGCCCGAGGCGAAGGGATGGGAGGGCCTGTCCTACAGCCGGGCGGGCGACGAGTTCGGCAGCCTTACCGCTGCGGATGGGACGAAGCTGCCGCGGCTCGGCGACCGGCTGGAGTTCCTCGTGCCGCACTGCGACCCGACGGTCAACCTCTACGACCACCTCTGGGCGATGCGCGGCGAGAAAGTAGAGGCAGTCTGGCCGATTGTCGCCCGGCGCGAGTTGGTCGCACCGCGGCCGCACGGCTGAGCTTCGTTGCTGCTTGCGGCTTGGCACCAAGCCGCAAGCAGCGAACAAGAACCACCCCGACGATTTGACCTCAGAAGAGCCGCTCAGCCCCTTCGAGGACATCGGCCCATTCCTCGTCCGGGGCCGGCGCTTCCGCGTCGATGTCGGACAGGATCGCTCCCTGGTTCCCCTTCCGGCCGAGAGAGGCGAAGAAGCGATCCACCAGGACCACACTCGGTGAAGGTGCCCCGGTATCCGGCGGGGGCGTCACTGCAAGCGTGATGTCACCCGACGGCACTTCCTCGGATCGACCGGCATGGAGGGCGATGACCAGGTCCACCGCCGGGGCAGCGCCGCCCCGATTCGGCCCGGAGCGGTTACCCCGCGGGAGGCGGAAGATCTCGTAAACTTCGCCGTTCGAGAGCGACACCACGAACAGGTTGCCGTTCGGCCCGGTCTGAATGTCAGTGGCGATGCCGAAGTTGCGGCCAAACAGCAGGCTTTCGCTTTCGGTGATCTCGAACTTGTCGAGGTTGTCGGCCACCCGATCTTCCAGCCGCGGGTCGTCCACGCCGATCTTGCGGCGGTTGCCGGTCAGGTTGAAGTGGAAGAGCTGGCCGCCTTCCAGGAAGGTCCGGGCAGCGCCGGTGAACAGGTCTCCCTCGTACTGGGGGCCCAGCGCCCGGCTGTTGAGGAAGCCGAGCGCCGCTGGGGCCACCTCGAACTTCCAGCTGAACTCCGGGTCGCTGTAGTGCGAGACGGCCGGCGCGTCGCTCACCCGAAGCTCGCCGCGGATCTCGCCGCCGGGGAAAGCCCGGGTATGCACGTTGACGTAGGCCCGCTGCTGCCGCAGCCGCGCCACCAGGGTGGCCATCTGGCCGTCGAAGCCCGGCGGCCGAGCGATGATGTCGGCGGGCGTGATGGTGCCCTCGGCGATCACCTGCTCGCCGCCCACATCGTCACCGGGCGTGATCCGGTTGAACCGCACCCCCGCCCCGAACAGGTTGACGACCACCGGCCCGTTCTGGCGCATGGCGCCTACATGGATGTGGGCGGCCACGACGTCGTTGAGGTTGGCCACCCGCAGCTTGAACTGGATGGTATTGGTCGCTGGGTCGAACCGGAACTCGGCCCGGCCGGAGCCGGCGGTGACGACCGGCGGGTTTTCGAGGGCGCCGGTGAGATTGGTCTTGAACTCGTTGCCCCCCGCGAACACTGTGAACAGCCGCTCCCGCGCCTCTTCAGGGGTAGTGGCAATGTTGTCGGGCGACCAGCGCGCTTGCTGCAGGCCCCGGAAGGGAGCGGTGGTTTCGATCGCCCGGAACTGACCGATCCGGTCGATCGGCCCCATGACCTGCACCCAGCCGAGGTTGGCGCCCGGCTCGACCCGGTTCAGCTCGGTGAAGCTGTCGTCGCCGTTTTGCGCCTCCCACAGGTTGCCGGACTTCGGGTCGAAGGCCATGCCGAAGCCGTTGCGAATGCCGTAGGCGAAGACTTTCTGCAAGTTCGCTGCCGCTTCGGTCCCCGCCCCGTACATGAGGGGGCCAGCCTGGAAGAATGGATTATCGGTCGGCGTGCTGCCGTCATCGTTCAGCCGCAGGATGACACCGGTGAGGTGGGCATTGTCCGGCTCTGGGCCGCCGAAATTATCATCGGGCAGGTTGCCCTGCGGGATGGCAGGACACGGCGAGGTCTGACAGCCGGGACCGTCGGGGAGGTTCTGCATCTGGCCGCGCCGGCCCACGTCGCCGATGTAGATGTAGAGCTTGCCGTCCGGCCCGAAGCGGATGACGCCGCCGTCGTGGTTGCCTCGCCCGGCGGCGGGGGTCGGCTCGGCAGCGAAGGGAGGTTGCAGCGCCCGCAGCCGGATCAGGTTCCGGTCGAATGTCAGGGTCGTGCCGTTCCAGACGAATCGGTCCACCCGGTTGCCCAACAGCGGGGTATTGGCGAGCACGGTGGTGTCGGCCCCTGTGCTGCTCTCCGTCCAGTACAGGTAGACGCCAGGGTTGGCCGGGAAGTTAGGGTGCAGGGCGATCCCAAGCAGGCCGCGCTCCGAACCGGAGTTGACGGCCAGGTCCAGGACTGTGCTATGGATGGCTCCGTTGACCACGCGTTGAACCTTACCGCTCGCCTTTTCCAATACGAGGAAGTCGTTGGCGCCGAGGAAGGCCATGCTCGTCGGTTGAACCAGCCCGCTTACCACGGTGCGAACGGCCAGGTTCGGGTCCACGACGGTGGGGGCCAGCAGGTTGCGATCCTCCAGCTGCTCCACACGGAGACGGCCCCCTGGCCGTCGGCGGTCCGGTGCCCGGCGGGCGGTGCCCCTGGGCCGCAGCCAGCTCGATGCAGATGGCAAGAGATGGCGGAACGTGTTCATGAGAGACTCCTTGCCAAACGAGGTGATGACGAACGCCAGCTCTTCCTCCCCCTGTCCGTGTGGGAGGTCCCGCCCGGCGCGCACACTAACCCGCGGGCGAGAGCACTCATGACGAAGGCTGGGCGATACGCCCCGTTGGCGGAAACAGACCACCAGCGCGGCTGCGTGTGTGAAAAAGTCAGGAAGGGGATTCCTTCATCACCTATAGAGGCAGGAAGCGGTTCCGGACTTCCGCTCTTTTTCAGAACGGGCGAAGAAAACTCTGCTCCGAGCCTCAAGCGCCCACCTGAGATATGACTGCGCGGACAGTAGGGGCTCGAACCGGCCCGCTCACCAACGATCGCTTCGGCTGAGGCGGAGCCGCTGTTCCTCCCGGGCATACAGTGCGACGGCGTCCTTGAGCACCTGCAAGGCGTCGGCCGCCCCGCGCGGCGTCTCCACCAACACTTCCTTGTGCTCCAGCACCTTGTAATCGAGGAAGAAACGATGGAGCTGTTTCAGCCGATGCGGCGGCAGCTCAGCAATGTCATGGTAGACCTCATAGTCCGGGTCATCCACATGAACGGCGATGAGCTTATCGTCCTGCCCGGCCTCGTCGCGCATGCTCATGACGCCGATGGCCCGGGCCCGGAGCAGCGCTTGCGGCACGACCTCTTCCGTACCGAGCACCAACACATCGAGCGGGTCGCCGTCGTCGCAGTAGGTGCGCGGCACAAAGCCGTAGTTGGCTGGGTAGTGGACCGCGCTGTACAGGACCCGGTTCACCTTGAGCAGGCCAGTGGCCTTGTCCAGCTCATACTTCACCCGGGTCCCGATCGGGATCTCGATGAAAACGGGGAACCAGGTGCTGACGTCCTCGGGCAGCGGCACGTCATGCCAGGGGTGTGCGCTCATCATCCGTCCCCCTTCGTTAACCGCGACGCGCAGCGAAAGGCAGGCGCCAGGGCCCCGCTGCATGCCCCTGTTGGTATTTGATTAGCGGGTTGCGAGCAGGGCTGGAGTGGGCAGGAGCCAGTTGCCGAAGGCCCGCAGGCTCTGGCTGATGAAGTCCAGCGCCGCCTTCGCCTGCTGCTTGCACGTCTGCAAGACCGAACTGAGCACCCCTTGT
>DATLYH010000053.1:0-20352 GCA_035575035.1 Gemmataceae bacterium | reverse complement strand
ACCACCCGCCCGCCGGCGCCGCCGCACCCTGCTCCCCGGCCGCGCAAGCCGCCGCGGCAAGCGCCCAAGCCGAAACTGACCCAGGCCGCCCTCAAGGGGGAAGCGCCGCTGCGCACCTTCAGCGAACTGTCCGTCTTCTGGGAGGCCCGCAGCGGAGCGGCCAAGAAAACCCCGTCTCACTCCTCGACCGGCGGCACCGACGAGGCCCCACCCCCGGCGTGAGTGGAAGGAGATGGCGAGCGGCCGGTGTCAACCGGCCGGTGTTAACCGGCCGTTCGCCTCATGCTGCAACCGGCCGAGCATCTCCGAGTTTAAGGTCCGTTCCGGGAAGTGCCGATCTAACCATTGATCCGTCTTTGCGGGGTTCAACGAAGAGTGCGCAGATTCCGGGAAGAGGGAGCGGCAGGGACACACGGCCCGGTCTGCACAGGAGGCCATCGATGAGCAAAGGATTTCTTGGCCTGGTCACCACCCTGTTGGCCGGCGCCAGCCTGGCCCTTGCGCAACCCGCGCCGCCCCCGCCTTCGGCCCGGCCGTCTGCGCCACCCACAGAACCCGCATCCGACCTGCCGTCTCTCGAGCCGCAGCCCGGCCACCATCCGGGCGGGCCGTCGCCATGCCCGGACGCCGCCTGTTGCTGGGAGGTGCCTGCTTGCGCCGATCCCCGGTTCTGGATCGGGGCCGAGTACCTGCTCTGGTGGGTCAAGGAGGGACCCTTGCCGACACCCCTGGTGACGACCAGCCCGCTGGGGTCGGCCGGTATCCTCGGGATGCCGGGCACCACCGTGCTGTTCGGCGGCGATGGGATCGACTATGACACGTTCTCGGGGCTTCGCGGCACCATCGGCAGGCGGCTCGGTTCCTCGGGTATCTACGCTGCCGAACTCAGCGGCTTCTTCCTGGAGGAGGGGACGACCAGCTTTGCCCGCATCTCCGACACGGCCGGCAACCCGCTGCTGGCCCGGCCGATTCTCAACGCCGTGACGGTCGAGCAGACTTCCGTGTTGGTCGCGGCCCCGGGCAGCTTCGCAGGGGGCATCCGCGTCGCGTCCACCAGCCAACTGTGGGGCGCCGAGGCGAACCTGCTGGCCAGTCTGCTGGCACAGGGCGAAACCGGCCTCAGCGTGCTGGCCGGCTTCCGCTACCTGGAGCTGGACGAGGACCTTGATATCCTCAGCCGGTCGAATGTCCTGCCCGGAGGCGTGAGCGCGTTCGAAGGGATGACGGTGCTATCGCCCGACAGCCTGGCCATCCGCGACACGTTCGGCACGCGAAACCGGTTCTACGGCGGCCAGGTCGGCCTGCGCGGCAGCGTCCGCCGGGGCCGGCTGCTGGTGGATGTCACCGGCAAGGTGGCCTTCGGCGACATTAACCAGGTGATCAAGATCGGCGGCCGGACGACCCTGGTCACCCCGGAGGGGATCGCCGGCATCGCCCCGGGCGGTGTGCTGGCTTTACCGAGCAACATGGGCCGGCACGGCGACGCCGACTTCGCCTACATCCCCGAGGCGATCCTCCGGGCCAGCTTGCAGATCACGCCGCGGCTCAGCGCCCACGTCGGCTACACGATCCTTTACTGGGACAACGTGGTACGGCCGGGCGACCAGATCAACCGGGCAATCAGTCTGACGCAGGTGCCGAGCAGCCTCCAGTTCGGCACCGGGACCGGCGACCTGCGGCTGGAGCCGCGGCGTCCGCGGAACGACTCGCATTTCTGGGCGCAGGGCCTCAGCCTCGGCCTGGCCTTCCGGTATTGATGCCGGTCAAAGCGTGTACCCCTTGCGGTACGCGGGTCGGATGAGCGGCTCGACCTCGGGGGCGTTGGTGGCCCGGAGGCCCTGAGCATCCCACTCGATCTTCCTGCCGGCCCAAATGGCCAGGTTGCCCAGGAGCACGGTCTCGGTCAGGGGGCCGGCGTAGTCGGGGAAGTTGGACATGGCCGGCGGGCCGCCCTTGATGGCACGGACAAACTCCACAAAGTGGCCCGGCGACTCGGGGAAATCGACCTTCAGCTCCGTGGCGCCCCCGAGCAGTTTGTAATCCCTGCCGCCGGAGAAGAGCTTGCCCTTCTCGCCGATCACCAGGGTTCCGTTCAGCCCCGGGTCCTGTCCGTCGAGCAACTCGGCGGGCGGTTTCTTGCCGCCGTCGTACCAGATCAGGGTCAGTGCTGGCCGGCCGTTCCGTGCCGGGAAGGTGTAGCGGACGATCGACCACTTGGGGAACATCTCCTTGTTGTGGCCGGAGGTCTCGGCTTCGACGGCGATCGGGTCGCGCAGGTCGAGCCCCATGAAGGCCATGTTGATGTTGTGGCAGCCCATGTCGCCGAGGGCGCCGGTACCGAAATCCCAGAACCCGCGCCAGGCGAAAGGATGATACCCCTTACCGTAGGGGCGTTCGGGGGCCGGCCCCAGCCAGAGGTCCCAGTGGAGGTAGGAGGGGACGGGGGCGGTCTCCGGCCGGGTGCCGCCCTGCGGCCAGATGGGCCGGTTGGTCCAGACGTGGACCTCCTTGACGGTGCCGACAGCGCCGGCACGGAGTAGGGCCGCGGCCTTGCGCAGGCCGCTGGAGGCAGTCCCCTGGTTGCCCATCTGGGTGGCAACCTTCATCTCGCGGGCGATCTCCCCCAGCCGCCGGGCCTCGTAGATGGTGCGGGTCAGCGGCTTCTGGGTGAAGCAATGCTTGCCCAGGCGCATGGCCAAGGCGCTGGCCGCGGCGTGGGTGTGGTCGGGCGTGCTCACCGTGACCGCGTCGATGCTCTTGCCCATCTCATCGAACAGTTTCCGGAAATCGACAAACTTCTTCGCCTTGGGGTAGAGTTGGGCGGCCCGTTCGAGCCGTTGTTCATCGACATCGCAGATGGCCACGATGTTGCCGTGCTTGGCGGCATCGGCGGTGTCGCTGCGCCCCTTGCCGTCGATGCCGATGCAGGCGAAGTTGATCTGCTCATTGGCGGACCGGCTCTTCTCCTGGGCCCTTGCGGTGCCGGCGACCCAGAAGCCGACGCTGGCAACGGTGACACCCTTGAGGAAATCCCGACGATTGCGCAGATGGCTCATAAAGCCCCCCGAATCCGTTAATCTTCCCGCCGTGCGGGAAACGCCCTGGACCTCTGCGGCCCGACAACACCGCCGGACCTGACTGTTGACAGAATAGCCGGAGACAACGAGCCGGCCAAGGTGGTATCGGGAGCAGTTCCTCGCCGCTGTCCACGTGGAAGCGGCACTCCGAGCAGGAAGAAGCCGAGCGAAGGTCGGCACAGGCCGCAAATCTCCACTGCTCCAGGCGGAAGTCTGGCCCGCCGCGCGCTTTCCGCTACAATCCCGGTTCGGAAATTGTTGTAATGGGATGGAGTGGATTCCTCCTGAGCCCCTTCTCGGAGCGGCCAACCCCATGTCCGAAGTCGAACAAGAACTGCTCCAGCTCCTCAAGGAGCGCTCCCTCAAGACCGGCGGGACGTTCCGGCTGGCGTCGGGGGGCACCAGCAGTTACTACATCGACGGGAAGATGATTGAGGTCTTCTCCCGGGGCGCCTACCTGATTGGCGAAGTCCTTTACGAGCACACCCAGGACCTCGACCTCGACGCCATCGGCGGCCTGGAGGTCGGCGCTGTCCCCCTGACCACCGCAGCGGTGATCGCCTACCACCGGCGCGGCAAGGAAATGGAAGGATTCTGGGTCCGTGATAAGGTCAAGGGGCACGGCACGGAAAAGCTGATCGAGGGGAACCTGAAGCCCGGCGCGCGGGTCGCCCTGGTCGATGACGTGATTACCCAAGGGGGGTCGCTCCTCAAGGCGTTCCAGGCGGTGAGGGAGATTGGCTGCCAGGTCATTCGGGTCCTGGCGCTGGTCGATCGGTTGGCCGGCGCCGACCAGCGCTTCCGGGAGCATGGACTTATTAATTACCGGCCGATCTTTACGATCCAAGACCTGGGGGTGGCGGCCGATGCCGGCGGACGGGCGGCAGGCACCTCCAGCTGAAACTGATGCTTGACACCGGCTCGGCGATCGAATAAAAGAAGATTAATACTTGCGGTGCCCAGGTTGCCCGGAAGAGGGCGATAGGGTACCTTTTTTCTTGCGCCTCTATCTCTCTTCCCGGCCGGTTGTTGTTCCGCGAAACCCTGAGCAAGGAACCTGAGTTAATGCGACCCCGTTCAATTACCTGGCTGACGGCTTGTGCTGCTGTTGTACTACTCACTGCCGGGGCAATGCCGGTCCGGGCCGGCCTCCTTTACGCGGTGGACGGCGGCGGCCCCAATCCTAATGCCAATCTCGTTCTCCTCGATCCGGTCAGCGGGGTGGTGGTTACGGTTGTGGGGCCGATTGGCTTTGTGGTCGGCGGCATGGCCTTCGACCCGCAAACCGGCATCCTCTACGCCACCACCGGCGGCACCGGCCCGAACCCCGGGAACCTGATCAAGATCGACATCAATACCGGGCGCGGAAGTCTAATCGGGAATCTGGGACTAAGGAGCGGCACCTTGGCCGATCTGGCGTTCGCGCCGTCCGGCATCCTCTATGGGTGGGCAGGACCGGCGGGGGGCAGCGCCCTTTACAAGGTGAACCTGACAACGGGTGCAGCGACGTGGGTCGGCGATTCGGGCATTTTCACCCGGGGAGGCGGATTGGCCGCCGATGCCCAGGGAAGGTTGTTCCTGGCCGGCTCCGCGGCGGGCGCCCTCTACCGTGTTGATCCGAGCACCGGCGCCGCCACGGCCGGGCCCACCCTCACCGGGGCGCCTATTCCATCCGGCGTCATCAAGGCGCTGGACTTCGACGAAACCGGGACCCTGTTCGGCCTCAACTTCGCCGGCGCCGACGGCGACGCCTTCCTGGTAACGATTGATCCGACAACCGGCGTCGTCACTCCCCGGGGCGATCCGATCCCGCGGCTGGATGCCTTGGCATTCTGGCCGACCGGCGTGGTCCTGGTACCCGAGCCGTCGGCACTGCTGCTGGTGGGCACCGGCGCGGCCCTCCTGGTTGTTGGCCGGCGCCGTCGGCTAACAGTCTGAGGCCCGGCCCGTGCTCCCCTGCCTCCGATCCGTCTTGCTTCCTCTCTGATGTGAGAGTTATTTTCTGGCTTGTTCGGCAGACAAGCGTTATAAAAAAAGCTTCTTGATCTCGCATCAGTCAGCGATCGGGTCATATCCCCCGGTTGAATGTCCCGCCCCGATGCCCTTCTTTTCAGGCCGTGGGAGGGACATGAAGGCGGCCGGTGAGTGACGGGGAGTACGGCTTGGCAGCGGTTTCGTCCCTGAGCGTCCGTGCGGCCGTGTGGGCCCTGGCCGCGGCGGCGATCCTGGCTTTTGACCTGCCGGCGCGCGCCTGCCCGTGTGGGCCCGGTTGTTCGTGCGGCCCTGCCTGCGCGTGTGCGGCCCCTCTCCGCGTCCGCAAAAACCAGAATTCCCTCAGCGAGCAGGAGAAGCAGGACTTCGTTAGCGCGGTCCTGCGGCTCAAGGCCACCTTCCGGCCCGGCTCGACCCTCAGCATCTATGATCAGTTCGTGCAACAGCATGGCGAGTCGTTCACCGCCGGGCACGCCCATGCCGGGCCGGCCTTTCTGCCGTGGCACCGACAGTTCCTCCTCCAGTTCGAGCGCGAGTTGCAACAAGTCAACCCGAACGTGACCATTCCCTACTGGGACTTCACCGTGGACCGCACCCCGGATGCGTCCCTGTGGCGTCCCGATTTTCTGGGAGGCAACGGCGACCCCGCCGAGGGGTTCGCCGTGACCGACGGTCCCTTCCGCCGGGGGGAGTGGGTGCTGGTCTTCGACGGGCCCGACTTGCGCCGCAACTTCGGCCGACTGGTCCCCGAGTTGCCCACGCCGGACGATGTCAAGGCTGCCCTGGACGTCGGCCGCTACGACACGCCGCCGTACAACCGGTTGAGTCCCGTCGATCAGAGCTTCCGCAATAACCTGGAGGGGTTCAATCATCCCACCTTCTTCCCGGAATTGCACAACCGCGTCCACCTCTGGCTTGGGGGATCGTCGGAGATCATCTATTCGCCCAATGATCCGGTCTTCTGGCTGCTGCATGCCAACATCGACCGGCTCTGGGCCGAGTGGCAGGCCAAGCACGACCCGGATTACTTGCCAGTCATGGGTGCTCAGGAGGGGCACAACTTGCACGACCGGATGAGCCCCTTCGGCGTCGCTCCGGCCGACGTGCTCGACCACCACGCCCTCGGCTACCGCTACGACACGGAACCGGCTGTCGTCCCTGCCCCCGGCGGCCTGGCGTTGCTGGCGCTCGGCGCGCTGGGGTTGCTGGGCTGGCAGCGGGGACGGAGAGCGAAGGCACATGATCGGTAAGGCAAAAATCATCCTTTTCCCCTTGCAATGAGGAGCCTCGGATGAGACCGCGAACGCTCCGCCCCGCGGCGACCGCCCGCCGCCGTGCTCGGCCGCACATCGAGCGGCTTGAGGACCGCACCGTGCCGAGCGTCTCCCTGATCGAGAGTTTCGAAGGGGGCAACCTGAACAGTTATCGCTCCATTCTGCATTACCTCCCCGCAGCCCACGTCGTCCCCGCAGCGGCCCATGACGGCGACCCGGGGCGCGGCTTGCTCAAGCATGACGGCTACGAATGGCTCTTTCGCACCGATGCCGCCGCCCAGGTCCGCCAGGGCCAGCGTCTCTCGGTCTGGGTCCAATTCGCCGGTGCTGCCGACGGCCGGGCCTACATCGGCTTCGGCGCCACCGCAGCCGGCCCGACCCAGGATGCATCTGCCAATCGCACCCTGTCGCTGGTGCTGGCCGCCAACACCAACCAACTCATCCTTCAGAACAACTCGGGGATGTCCCACCTGGCCATTAGCGCCGTCAGCCAGACCTACCAGGCCAACCGCTGGTACCGCGCCGAGATCACCTGGGCCACCGGGGGTACGATCACCGGCCGGCTGTACGACAGCGACGGCGTCACACTGCTGAACACGGTGACGGGCACTAATACGGCGATCACCTCGGGCGGCATCGCCTTCCGCGCCTTCGGCAGCGCCAAGTACTTTGACACGGTGGTGCTCGACGACAACGCCAGCGCTACCCCGGCCGAGATCACCGCCGTTGGTGGCGGCCTGCCGCCCACCTGGACGCCCGGCACCCCGCCGCCGCCCCGGACCAACGGACCGTCCACCCCGCCCGGCACCCCCGTCCCCTGGCAGTACACCTCGATGCCGGGCACCGGCCGGGACATCATGCTCCTGGAATACAACGGCCTTATCCAGGTCCAGCTCGTTTCAGGCACCGTGACCCTGGCGGGCCAGAACATCTCCCGCAACGTCGGCACGGTCGGCATCGACTGGGGCCCTGCCTTCGGCACCGGGGCGCCGGCCACGCCGCTGTTGGCCCAGTACCTGTTCCGCCAACGCCCCGGCGAGAGTACCCGGTTGATCGGTACTTCCTCCGATGTCAAGCACTTCTTCGCGCCGTCCATCGTCAACCCAAACCAGGACGATACCTACACCACCGGCCATAACTCCGACCAGGCCGACTTTACTCCTGGAGCCGAGGTCGATCCGGTCCTCGGCCTGCTCCACCGCCCTAGCCATATCGGCCCGATGGACAACGACGGCATTAACCAGCGGAACAACCACAGCCACCAGCCGCTCGACCACCTGCTTCAGGTGCCGGTCGCCGACCTCGACCCGGCCCAGAACCCGCCGGGGACGCGTTGGTTCATCATGGCCAATGTCTTTGTCGAGGGGGACCAGAACGTCGCCAACAATAGCCGCTGGCTCGAGATCGTTCCCGTCCGCAACCCCACGACCGGGAACTTCACCTTCAACTACCCCAGCGGCCCGACCGGGCAGCTCGACTTCCGCACCATCCCCGGGTTGCCGCGGATCATCGACGACGGCGACACCGGCTTTAGCGCCTCGGGTTGGACCGAGACGGTCGATGCGCTGGCATTCGCGCGGGACGTGCGCACCGCCGATCCAACCGGCGGTCCCCGGACGGCCACGTACAGCTTCACCGGGCTGGCCCCGGGTCAGTACCGCGTGGCGGCGACCTGGACGGCGGGGCCCAACCGGGCCAGCAACGTGCTCTATACCATCCGTGACGGCAGCTACGTTCTCGCCACGGGGCGCTTCAGCCAGCAGACGGCCCCGGCTGACTTCAGCGATGCCGGCTTCATGTGGCGCAACCTCGGCGGCCTGCATCTGCTCCAGGGCACCGCCCTGACCGTGGAGCTGTCCACCGATGGGACCGACGGCCTGGTAGTCGCCGATGCGGTTCGGCTGGAGCGCGTCAGCGGCTTCCGGGTCCTTCAGGGGAGCCCCGCGGGAACGGTCGCGCCTGCAGTAAGCAGTTACCAGGTGACCTTCAGCCAGCCGGTCAATGCCGCCACCTTCGACGCCGGCGACATCACCCTCACCGGCCCGGCCGGCCCAATCGCCGTCACCAACATCACCCAGAACTCGCCGACCCAGTACACGCTGACGTTCGCGGTCCAGGACCGGGCCGGCACTTACACGGTCGCAATCGGCCCCCAGATCCAGGACATCTTCGGCCGGGGCATGGACCAGAACAACAACGGCATCCCCGGCGAGAGCACCGACGTTTTCACCGGCAATTTCGTGATCACTGGGCCGCGCGTCATCAGCCAGACGCCGACCGGCCGGCAAACCGGCCCGGTCAGCAGCCTGCGCGTGGTCTTCGACCGCCTGATCAACGCCTCAACGCTCACCGCGGCCGACGTCAGCTTCACCAACCCCTTCGGCGAGCCGATCGCCCTGACAGCCATCACGCCGTCCTCCGGCCAGGCGACGCAATTCGACCTCACCTTCCCGGCCCAGAACGACATCGGCGGCTACACCCTAGTGCTGGGGCCGGATGTCCGGGACACCTTCGGTAACGCGATGGACCAGAACGGCAACGGCATCACGCTGGAGATCCCCGCTGACCGTTACACCGGCGGCTTCAGCATCGGCAGCTACGGCCCCGAGGGGTTCGGCTACTTCGCCACCGCCGTCGCCTTCGAGAACCTCGACCTGAACCCCGGCGACGCCGGCGTGGTCAGCATCCTGGGGAGCGTGGACGATGGGACTGCCGGCATTGACCTGGGCGGCAACACGTTCAATTTCTACGGCACCACCTATACGGGGAACAACCAGCTGTTCGTGAGCAGCAATGGCCTGATCACCTTCGGCAGCGCCAACAGTGCCTTCACCAACAGCGACCTCGCGGCGGAGCCGTCTCAGGCCGCCATCGCCGTGCTCTGGGACGATTGGGTGACGAATCGAGATGCCACTGATCAAGTCCTCTACAAGTTTGACGATGTCACCGGGGACGGCACACCGGACCGATTGATCATCGAGTGGCAGGTGTACCACATCAGCGTCAGCACAGGCGATCTTGCCACCTTCCAGGCGATCCTGCACCTGAACACCGGGGCCGGGCCGGGGGCGGTCTATCTGAACTTCCCCGACCTGGTGGTCGGGAACAGCAGCTACGACAACGGTGCATCCGCCACGACCGGCATCAAGGCGCAAGGTCCACAGGGGCCGAACCGATTGCTAATCAACCAGAACAGCGGTACTAATCCCGACGTGCAGAGCGGCCGGACCCTCCGGGTGACTGCGGCGGGGGCGACACAGTTCCGCTTCGCCGGCTTCAGCGTGGATGAAAATGCCGGCGTTGCCACCGTCACTGTCTCCCGCGTTGCCGGCAGCTTCGGCAATGTCTCGGTCCGCTATGCCACCAGCAACGGCACCGCCACCGCCGGTCAGGACTACGCCGCCGTCTCGGGGACGCTGACCTTCACCGCCGGCCAGATGTTGAATACCTTCACCGTCCCGATCCTGGATGACAGCGTCTTTGAGGGGGACGAGACAGTCAATCTGGCGCTCAGTAACCCCACCAATGGCGCTGTCCTGGGAAATCCCTCGACGGCCCTGCTGACCATCCGCGAGAACGATCCGGCCCCGCTCCAGGTCACGGTGACGCGGACCAACTCCGGCTTTACCGCCGACTTCAACCTGCCGTTCGACCCGGCCCCGCTGAACCTGTACAACACGCAGGCCGGCGGGATGGGCCCCGCCGACATCACCTTGGTGGGGAATACCACCGGTCCGGTACGCGGCTCGGTGGTGCTCGACTCGACCAACCGCCGGCTCACCTTTATCAAGACCGGTGGGCCGCTGCCGGCCGACACGTACACCGTCACCCTGCGCAGCGCCGCTGACGGCTTCCGTACGGTCGGCGGTACCTTGCTCGACGGCAACAACGACGGCGCGCCCGGCGGGGATGCGATCCGCGTTTTCACGGTCCCCCCCTTTACCAATACTCCGGTCGTCAGCGTGCCGGACTTCGCCCGCGGCCCCGGTCAGACGGTCGAGCTGCCCGCCGGCGTCCTTGGCCTGCCGCTGCAGCTCACCTCTGCCGGCGGCGTGACATCGATCAACCTGACCCTGCGCTATCCTTCGACCCTGCTCCAGGTCACCGGCGGATCGGTGGCCCCCGGGCTGCCCGAGGGTTCAGAGGCGACCATCGACGTTAGCACTCCGGGCCAGGTGGGGGTGCAGTTCAACACCTTTACCGAGCTGCCCGCCGGCACGATCGCTTTCGTCCGCCTGACGGCGACGGTGCCGGCCAACGCGACGTATGGCCAGAAGGGAATGCTGGAGCTGACCGGCGTGGAGGTCAATGGGGTCTCGGCCATCGGCGACGCCGGCCTACATGCCGTCGTTTATCCCGGCGATGCTAGCGGCAATGCCCGCTACAGCGCCGCCGACGCGCTGCGAACCTTGCAGACGGCGGTCGGGCTGGCCGACGGCTTCAGCGCCCATCGGCTGGCCGACCCGGTGGTTATTGCCGACGTCACCGGCAACGGCGTGCTCAACTCGGCCGACGCCACCCGCATCCTTCAGGAAGCGCTCGGCATTGATCGGCCCGAGATTCCGCCCTTGCCGGCCAACCCGCCAACCGTCACTGCCCCCGGCGTCGATCCGTTGCTGAGCATTCCCTCACCCCTTTCCCCATCGGATGGGGAGAGGGGTAAGGGGTTCCGCGCTCGGCGCGGCCGGGTGGTGAGCGTGCCGGTGAACCTGGACATGTCGGAGGGTCTGGAGTCAGCCGACCTGGCGATCTCCTATGACACGAGCCGGCTGGAGGTGGTGGAGGTGCGCCGGGGGAGTCTGACGCACGACTTCGACCTGTTTGCTGTCCATGTCGATCCGGCGGCCGGGACAATCCGGGCGGGGCTGGGGCGCAGCGCCGGAGCGGTCAGCGACCGGGGACCGGGCAGCGTGTTATGGCTCGTCTTTCGGGTCAAGGCGCGGGCACCGGCAGGACGGGCGATCATCAATCTGCGGGCCGGCCTGGGTCCGACCACTACCCAGCTCAATGAAGGTCAGTTCGACCTGAACCCCGACCCGAGCGACCTGGCCGGCGATGCCGTGGACGGGCAGGTGATGGTGGGACGGCGGGGCGGACGGGCGCAGCGGATATTGGCCCGCGACCTGGTCTTTGCGGAGTGGCAGAGCCGGGGCTTCGACCTGGTGGAAAGCCTTCGGCCCCGGAAGCGGCGGCCCGGCTAACAGCGGCCTCCCAAGCGCATGCTTGGCTCCTTGCCGCTCCCGTGCGCTGACTACTGTCAATATTCTCCCACGACCTCACCGCCGTTCCGGGTGCCAAGCGCCCGCCAGGTGCCCAGCGCGATACCGGGCGCGACCGACCGAACCGAGCCGTCCATCAGCAGTACGTTCACCACTCCACCGGTGTGATAACTCCGACTGGTGATGACGGCATACGACGGCTTGCTGGCGTGCGATCCTTCCACCTGCGTAAGCAGATCGATGTCGTACACTGTCCCCCCGCTGACGAAGGGGACCCGGGTGTTCGGCGGGAACACGAATGAGAAACCGGTCTGATGGCAGGGCGAGTCGGCCCACTCGGTGTGACCGATCTCGCCCCGGAACGAGCCGGTGGCGGCGAGGGCGGCGACGGCCGCCGGGTCGGCCGGGAACGGCGCGTTCAGGGTTGTCGGTGTGGCGGTGTTGCGCACGTAAGGCTGATAGGCTTTCACCTCAGCGAAGGCGATGGTGTTGCTCATCCCGTCGGTGAAGTCGGCCGGGCGGGTAGGCGTATTGACGGGGATGGCTCCATCTCCACCCTGCCCGCTCGCCGGCGCCCAGATGAACCAGGTGCCGAAGTTGGCGCCGTAGTTCAGCGGGTAAGTGATCTTCCCCCCGCCCTGGTCCCGCGCCTTGTCGTTGACTTCGCTTGGACAGAGATAAACCGGAATCCGCTGACCGATCACATTCAACTGGGTCGCCGGGGTGGCATTCAGGTCGATGAGGGCATAGAGGTTCCCCTGGTCCAGCAGCGGCAGCAGGCGGGCATGAACCGAGTACACATCGCCTGCCACGGCGCCGACGGGGTAGACGCCAGCCGGCGGGTATTTCTGGACCAGACTTTCGTAGTTGTGCAAGGCGAGGCCAATCTGCTTGAGATTGTTCTGGCACTTGGTCCGGTTGGCGGCCTCCCGCGCTTTCTGAATGGCTGGCAGGAGTAAAGCGACTAGAACGGCGATGATGGCGATGACCACTAACAACTCGATCAGGGTAAACGCTCG
Organism: Gemmataceae bacterium; assembly: GCA_035575035.1. Classification (GTDB taxonomy): domain Bacteria; phylum Planctomycetota; class Planctomycetia; order Gemmatales; family Gemmataceae; genus DATLYH01. The sequence continues at coordinate 7,771 of DATLYH010000053.1, read as the reverse complement.
ACGATGGTTGTGCATGGCAGCGTCCCTCGGTGAAGAAACCCTGGAAATGTTTCAGCGCTCACGAGGATTGGTCCTGCCTGGTGTTTGCTCGGCATGCCCAGGCAACTGCGGTTCCATTCTCCGGCCCTCGTACCGCCAGTCAAGTTAAAACAATCCCCTCCAAGGCCCCGAGAGTCACCGAACCAGAGAAGGGCCGGCGTCAGGAAATTGGCTGCTCTGTTCTTCTCCGATTCTTCATCTTGGCCCTCCCTCCACCTGTCATCCCGCCGCCGTTGCATGGTATAATTAGTTTCTCTCCCCTCACCCTCCACGGAGGCCGTCATGCAGGCCGTTGCCACACCGACCGCTGCGCCGCCGGCCGTCGCGCTTGATGATCCGTCGCTGTACATCAACCGCGAGCTGAGTTGGCTGGAGTTCAATCGCCGGGTGCTGGAAGAGGCCCAGGATCCCCAGGTGCCGCTCCTGGAACGGCTCAAGTTCCTGGCCATCGTCTCGTCCAACCTCGACGAGTTTTTCATGGTCCGGGTCGGCGGCTTGCAGCAGAAAGTGCAGTCGGGCATTGCCATCGGCTCCGGCGCCGACCGCATGCCGCCGCGCGAGCAGCTCGAGCGCATCAGCCAGGTTGTCCGTCAGATGGTGGCTGACGAATATGACTGCCTGATGAAGGACGTGCTGCCGGCCTTGGAGCGTGAGGGGATCGTCATCCGCCGGCCCAGGGAGCTGACCGACGCCGACCGCAAGCACCTGCGCGAGGTCTTCCGCAAGGAGATCTTCCCGGTGCTGACGCCGCTGGCCATCGACCCCGGCCATCCGTTCCCGCACCTGCTCAACAAGTCGCTCAACCTAGCCGTGCTATTGCAGCGGAAACAGCACGACGAGCGGCTGTTCGCCGTGGTCCAGGTGCCGGCTGTGTTGCCCCGCTTCGTGCCGCTGCCGGGCCCCACGCCGGGGATGGACGGGGCCGCGGCCCGGGGGCACGTCTTCGTTCCGCTGGAGACGGTCATCCGCATGCACCTGCCGGAGCTGTTCGCTGGCATGGCGCTGGAGCATGCCACCGTCTTCCGCGTCACCCGCAACAGCGACATCGAGATCGACGACGATGAGGTCGAGGACCTGCTGCGGACCATCGAGGAGGAGGTCCGCAAGCGCCGCCGGGGAGCAGCCGTGCGCCTGGAGATCGAGGCCGGCGCCCCGCCCGAGCTGGAGCAGTTCCTCATGGGGGCGCTCGACCTCGACCCGCTCGATGTCTACGCCATTCCCGGCATGCTCGACCTGACCGGGTTGTTTCAGATCCACGGCCTGCCCGGCTATCCGCACCTGCGCGATCCGCAGTTCGTGCCGCAGCCGGTGCCGGAATTCACCCAACCCGGCAGTCCCTGGGCCGCCATCCGCGCCAAGGACATCCTCGTCCACCATCCCTACGAGACTTTCAGCCACGTCGTCGATTTCATTGACGCGGCCGCCTCCGACGAGCGCGTGCTGGCCATCAAGCAGACGCTCTACCGCACCTCCAGCGACTCGCCGATCGTCCGGGCGCTACAGCGGGCAGCAGACAACGGCAAACAGGTGACGGCGGTCATCGAGCTGAAGGCCCGGCTGGATGAGGAGCGGAACATTCTCTGGGCCCGTGAGTTGGAGAAGGCCGGCGTCCATGTGGTTTTTGGCTTCGTCGGACTGAAGACGCACTGCAAGGTCGCCCTGGTGGTCCGCCGTGAGGACGACGGCATCCGCCGCTACGTCCATCTGTCCACCGGCAACTACAACCCGCAGACGGCCCGGATCTACACCGACCTGGGCTTCTTCACCTGCAACCCCGACTTCTGTGAGGATGTCTCGGCCCTGTTCAACTACTTGACCGGCTACTGTGAGCTGCCGCAGTGGCGCAAGCTGGTGGTCGCCCCGAGCCGACTCCAGGCGTTCATGTTGGAGAAGATCCATCGTGAAACGGTCAACCAGTTGGCCGGCCGACAGGGACGGATCATCGCCAAGATCAACGGCCTCCTGGAGCCGGCCGTGGTGCAGGCACTCTACCGGGCCAGCCAGGCGGGGGTGCGGATCGACATCATCTGCCGGGGCATCTGCGCCCTGCGGCCCGGCATCCCCGGTATCAGCGACAACATCCGGGTGACGTCGATCGTGGACCGGTTCCTGGAGCACAGCCGGATCTTCTACTTCGGCAACGACGGCGACCCGCAGGTATACATCGGCTCGGCCGACTGGATGGACCGTAACCTGAGCCGGCGGGTAGAGGTGGTTTGGCCGATTGAGCAGCCCGATCTGAAGCAACGGCTGATCCGCGAGATCCTGGCCATCACCCTGGCGGACAACACCAAGGCGCGGGAGCTACTGCCGGACGGCACCTACCGGCGCGTGGTGCCGGGGCCGGACCAGCCGCGGGTGCGCAGCCAGGAGCGCTTCCTGGAGATCGCCGCCCAGAACGCCGCCCGCCGCTTGACCGAGGTCCAGCCGCCGCCCGTCCCCTACCCGACCGTCCGTCCCGGCAGCAGCCGCCGCTCCCGCAAGCGACAGACGCGGGACTGACAAACAACTCTGGAAAAAAGCGGCTTTCGTCACGCTTCACTTCATCGGACGGCCTGTCTTCGGGTCGATGGCCAGGTTCAGCTGCTCGTCGGCGATGGTGTAGAAAAAGAAGCCGTTGAACATCTCGTCGCGCGTTTGCAGGCCGAAGCGCACCTCCCGCGTCGGGTCGGGGTTGTAGGCGTTGAAGGCCGAGTTATCGTAATGAGCGATGCATTCCAGCCGCGTCCCCTTCGGCAGGATCTTCCCCCGCTCGAAGACATAGGGCATCTGCCAGTCGAAGCTGTAGTTGGGCACCATCAGCAGCGTCTCCGAGGTGCCGTCCGGCCGGTGCGCCTTGAAGGTCATGTCCCGGCCGCGCAGATGCATGTGACAGAACAGCCCCAGCGCCTCTACGTCATGCTCCAACGTCTTACTCACGGCCACTCGGTGGGCAGGGGCCCCGGGCGGGATCACGAACTTCAGGTCCTCCAGGAGCACGTGCCGCAACTGCTTCTGGACCGTCCCCCGCGCGTAGCGCAGCCCAACGGCGATGCGGCACCGCTCCGGCTTGCCGGTCGTCACGTAGTGGATCTCCAGCCCCAGCACCGAGCCGGCCGGGATGCGGAAGCCGAGCCCCTCGTCCAGGATCATCGGCCCGTTGCCCGGTACGTAGCCGGTGATGAAGTTGCGTTTCTTCACCCCTCCGCCGAGCGTGCCGTAGGCCATGTTGCAGTGGTGCAGTACCTTTGGGTTATCGGGCAGGATCTGCACTCCCTGGACCCAGGTCTCGTGCAGGAAGACGTGAGGCAGGACGACATACTTGTACGCCACGTCGCCCTGGGCCGGCAGTTCGTGCTCCGGCGCTTGCAGCACCAGGTCGGGCTCGCCGATCAGCCATTTGCTTGGCTTTGCGACATCGGGCCGCGGTTTCGGCATCTTCGACTCGTCTCCATAGGGCATGCCGGAGCGGAGCCAGTACAGGAACAGATCGCGCTCGGCCGGCGTCAGGCCGCGCCGGTTGGCGAAGGTGCCGAAGTGCGGGCTGGCGTACCAGGGGGGCATCCGCTGCTCGGCCACGACCTCGGCGATCATGTCCGCCCGGGCCGTCACCTGGCGGTACGTCACCAGCGAAAATGGGGCGCTGGCCTCGGGGCGGTGGCAGTCCTGACAATGTTTTTGCAAGAGGGGAGCGATGTGCTCGGTGAAGGTAACCAGCGTCGGCGGCGCGGGGGGGACCGGAGCGGTGATCAAACAGCCGTCCACCGGCGTTTCCTTGATCGCGACCTCCCGGCCGGCCAGCACCGCTTCCAGCGCCTCCCTCAGGTCGTGCCGCGTTGGGGCGGAGCGGGCGCCGCCGAGCCGATATTGGTCATCGATCCGGCCGCGGTAGCGCAGCTGGCGCTCCGCGTCCAGCACCACCACTTCCGGCGTTCGCTTTACCCCCAGGGCCCGGACGCAGCGGTGATCAAAGTCCTTGACGAAGGGAAACTCCATCTCGTGCTCGACCGCCTGTGAGGCCATGGCGACGATGGAGTCATCGGCCCCAACGTTGATGGCCAAAAACTGTACGCCCCGATCGCGGTACTCCTTCTCCAGCCGACTGAGCGTCGGCAGGTAGCGCTCGACCAGGGGACAGCCGGTAGTGGTGAAGACCAGAACGAATACCTTGCGGTCCGTGAAGTCGTCTAGCGAGCGCGGCAGGTAGCGGATGTCCTTGAAGGTGAGGTTAGCGATCCGGTCGCCGACCTTGACCGGTCTGTCCCCGGCGTCCGGTCGAGCCATCAGGAAGCCGACAGCCCCTGCAAACAGGGCCAGGACCAACCACAGGCGTTGGCCGACAGTCATCGATTCGTTCCTCCCTTGGACGGGTGGATGGGTTGGGAGAGCGGGCGCGGGTGGGCGTCCCGGGGAGGGCATTCCCTCTGCATTTTAGCCCAATCGCAGGCGGGCCAGAAGACCGACCTGGACGGGCGGGGGAGGAGCCGAATCCCGGCCGCGCAAGAATCGGATAGATGCGAGGACCGCCGTGCCGCTATGCTCCATCAGTCGAGGGGAGGAGATGCTCATGACTGAGAAGGCACTCGAGCAGCCTGCCGAAACCATTCGCCGGGCTTGCCGCTACATCGAAGCCAACCTGGAAGACCGACTTACCCTGGAGGTTCTGGGGGCTCACGTCGGCCTGAGCCCGGCCCATCTTCAGCGTCTTTTCAAGCGCGTGACCGGCATCACGCCGCGGCAGTATGCCGACGCCTGCCGCCTGGGTCGGTTCAAGTCGCGGCTCAAGCAGAGGAGGACAGTGACCATGGCACTCTACGAGGCCGGATACGGTTCAAGCAGCCGATTGTATGAACGAGCTGCCGCCCAACTCGGCATGACCCCGGCCACTTACCGGCGCGGCGGCCGGGGGATGCGTATCGGCTACACCATCGTGGACAGCCCATTGGGCCGGCTGTTGCTGGCGGCGACGGAGCGCGGCATCTGCGGGGTTTGCCTGGGTGACTCGGATCGGGCGCTGGCGGCGGCCCTACGGCGCGAGTACCCGGCCGCCGAGATTCGCCGCGACGGCGTCTGCCTGGGGCCGTGGATTGAGGAGTTCCTCAACTACCTGCGTGGCCAGCAGCCGCACCTCGACCTGCCGCTCGATGTGCAGGCGACGGCGTTCCAGTGGCGGGTCTGGCAGGAATTGCGGTCGATCCCCTACGGCGAGACGCGGACTTACGCCGAGATCGCCCGGGCACTGGGACAGCCGACGGCTGTGCGTGCGGTGGCCCGGGCCTGCGCGTCCAACCCGGTGGCACTGATCATCCCCTGTCACCGAGTGGTCCGTGAGGACGGCGGACTAGGCGGCTACCGCTGGGGATTGAAGCGCAAGCAGGCGCTGCTGGAACAGGAACGGGCGCACAAATCCCGGTGAAGTTACTCTGTCGAAAAGCTCATCCTGTGGGGTGGCCGGGACGGAGCACAGCGACGACCCGGCCATACTCCCCAGGCTTTCGACAGAATACGATGAAGTTCCTTTCCCCGGTTTCCATCCGCCGACCCCGACCGGAGACAGCATCAGAAGTCGCCGACCACCTCGCCGGCCTGAGCCGTCACCAGCCGGGCGAAGATGCGGATGGGAATGCCCTCGCTGATGAAACGCACCGAGCCATCGCACATCGAGACGTTGATGCCATTGGCGTGGAATGAGTAGGGCTCACCGTCGTTGGTGCAGTTGATGGCAACCGTTCCCGGCCGGGTGTCGTTGGGAGGCGTACACCCCTGGAAGCCGAACTCGGCGGCCTCGTCGGCCCAGCCGGCGCCGCTGGTCGTGGCGCCGCTCGGTCGCTTCTGGGCGACGAATTCCTGCGGCCGACCCGCGTCCTCGCAATAGAGGATCGTGTTCGACAGGCCGTCGGTAACGCTGGCCCACCGTCGGACCCGGATGGTTGAACCGGTGTTGTACGAGTGCGGCCCCCAGCGCGCCTCGTCGAGTCGGTACAGGTCGGCGTCAATCTGGTTGGGGAAGCGGTCCCGGAGATCGGTTTCCACGTTCCTCATCGGGGCGTAGTCAGCCACGCCCAGCTGCGTGATGGTATAGGTGGTGCCCCCTGCACTGTGGGTGAAGTCGCGAGCAACCCGGGGCTGGTTGGGCGTGGAGGGACAATTATAGACCTTGATCTGGTTTCGGGCCAGGGGCTGGTTGTTGGCGTGGCCGAAATGCAACTTGATGTTCCATTGCTTCCAGATATTGTCCTGCTCGATGTAGGGCAGCAGCCATACCCCCCAGCCCTGATAAGCATTGGCCGGGACGCCCAGATACGGGAACCCGCCCGAGGCCGTCCGGGAAGGAGGTATGCAGCCGTAGTTGTCATGGAAGTTGTGGGCAGCCAGGCCGAGTTGCTTGAGGTTGTTGGCGCACTGGGTGCGGGCTGCCGCTTCGCGCACCTTCTGCACCGCTGGCAGTAGCAGCGCGATCAGGATAGCGATGATGGCGATCACCACCAACAACTCAATCAGAGTGAATCCTGGGGACCGCTTTGAAGTGACACATACCATGATGGCCTCCCTAATCGGGTCAACGAAAAGGATGGAACATGCCTCGGGGGAAAGCCCCCAGCCAAACGTCATGGAACAACTGCCTACCTCCGCTACTTGAGCCGAAACGGGGCCAGTTCGTTAGGCCCCTCCCGGACGGTAGCGCGCAGGCCCGACTTCTTCGGGTCACTGTAGCGGCCCTGCAGCCGGTCCGGGTCATCGTCCCGGGTTTCGTCGGGGTTCGTCCCACGCCAGACGACACTCACGTAGTATTCCCCCGCTGGCGCCCCGTCGTTAGCGCCATAGGTGCTCAGTGTGAAGAAGCCATCCTTGTCGGCATACCCTCCCGGTCGGGGATCCGTGGGCTCAGCTGACTCGTTCACCGGAACAAAGACGACAAACGCCCCGGCGGCCGGCTTATCCTGGAACAAGACTCGTCCTTTGACCGGGTAGACCGGCTTGCGGTTGTCCTTTGAAGAACAGGACGCGGCGGCCAGAAGGAACAGGCAAACCAACACCAGGCCGCATAGCCGGGGCAGATAGGAGGCCGGAGGGTGGAAAACGGCGAGACAGGGCACGGGCGGTTTGCCTTTCTTAGACAGTAAGTACAGGTCTTCTCAACATCTTGGAGAAGGTTAGAGATTGATGAGAGTTTACCCCCGGGGATGCCATGAACGCAAGGAGTAAACTGCTTTCGCGGAAAGATTTTGCCGCCGGCTGCTCCAGGGGTAGAGGGGATTGGTAGGACGGGTTGCCAACTCGTCCTACCAACTCAATGTCCACCGGCGCATTACTCCCAGGACAGGTGCTCCATCAGCTCCGGGCAGACCGAGCCGTTGACGAGGCCGCCGAACAACCCCTGTTCGCTGGCCTGGTTCTCGAAATGGTTCCAGAAGTGCGGCCCCTCGCGGAAGAGAGTGACGGAGCCGACCAACGGCAGGTAAAGGGCGCCCAGGCGCCGCGCCTGCCAGGTGTGGCCGCACTCGTGGGCCAGCACTTCCGAGGCGCTGGGGAAGGAAGGGGCGCCGACGGCGGCCCGGCGGCGAGCGTCGCGGATCCGCCCGCCGGCCACCTCGACCGGACACTGCCGCGACGCCGGCTCGCGCGCCTGCTCACGCAATACCTGCTCGGCAAAGTCCCAGCCGACGGCGATCACCTGATCGCTCCAGGCGATGCAGGTGCCGGCCCACAGCGGCCAGCGGCTCTCCGCGTTGCGGCGGGAAGTTGCGTATAC